>CAVHDN010000094.1:0-7671 GCA_963634315.1 Flexilinea sp.
TGTGGGCTACCTCTCCGCATCCTCTTTTTCATTGGGTGCAGCTCGGAAATCTGCATCTACTACTACATTGGGTGCAGCTCGGAAATCTGCACCTACTACCGAGGGGGTCGCACTTGGCTTTCCCTTCGGCCGCCGACTTTCAGTTCGGAGAAGCGCTCCTACTACGCAAGCACAGACAAGCGAGGAGGGCAAACTTAGTAGGAGCAGTTCTCCGAACTGCGACCCGAAAACTGACAATGTTAACGCTGAGGGGTCGCACTTGGCTTTCCCTTCGGCCGCCGACTTTCAGTTCGGAGAAGCGCTGAATGAAATTAGGGCGATGGAAAGGGAACACCTCCATCGCCCGTAATCTACAAAAATCTACAAAACATTATTTCATTATCACCTTCTTTGTCTTATTGCCTCGGCGGATGATGTTTATGCCCTTACGAGCTACAGAGGTTCTGTTTCCCATTAGGTCATAGTATTGAGTGGTGGCCTCTGTTTCGTCTTTATACCTTATACTCTCCACACCAGTGGAATTTATGCTTCTTACTATAAGGTAGCCCTCATCGATATGACTGGCATCATATTCCACGCTGTCGCCCTCTGCCTTGATGGTGGGATTGCCGGCAAAGGTAGTCACCCCTGTCCAGAGACGTATCACATCACCCACGGCAGGTGTATATCCCGACTTAAGCCATACGGAAATAGTGCCGTTGACAGTGAGTTTGCCTATGTTTTGTATAGAACTGCCGCTCATGGTACCTGCAGCGGTAGATGACTTATAGACACCTATGCGCAGAGTGCCACCGTCGGTTATGGTCACATTCTTGCCATTGAAGTACATATTGCCCATGTAGCCTAAGATGCTGTTCATGCATGGTTGTAGCGTGCCGTCGATGGTGATGCTTGAGTTTTTGAAGCCCGCGGAAGTGGCGTTAGTGCCCGTTAGCGTACCTGCGGTCCCTACAGTCAGAGCCCCGGTGCCGAGGCATGCCGAGCCGGACACCTTCAGCGAGCCCTCAGTAATCTTCACTGCATTTGTGTTATCCCAAGCGCCAGTTACGGTCATGGTCCCCGTCCCCACTTTGTTCAACCCTGCAGTCCATGTTAGTTTGCCGGGGAAGGTGAAATCGGTTTCATTGCCAACTTTCCATGTAACTGACGCGACTGACGTGCCGCCAAGATTACCGGGGCCGCTGAGTGCGCCGTTTCCTGTCACAGCGCCAAGAGTGTAGCCGGCATTCATGCTATATACATAGATACCATTAGGTATGTTGAGAGTGGCTTTAGGCATGCCACTGTTGTTGAATACGAAACCACCGCCAGCCGTGGCGTTTGCCACCAGCGTGCCTTCAAATGCCGAGAAGTCGCCGGCAATGGATGTGCGTGACGGATATGCCGCCCCTCTGTTGTAGTTGACAGGCACATAATACGCAGTCAGAGTGCCGCTGCCTATGAGCTTGTTGGTGAAAGTGCCACGGTCGGCATTGAAGTAAACCACGCCCTTCTTTCCTGTCACATCGATGGTGCACGACGAGCCGTCGTTGAGATATGCGGTTCCAGCCTGCAACTCCAAAGTCTTGGCAGGGTTAGCACAACCGGACACTGTGCCTGACATCAGGCAGAGGCGGTTCAGTCCGCTGTTGTTGGACGAGAAGATGAGGGTGCCTATGCCTTTCTTTGTGAGAATGGTTCCCGAGACGGCGGCCTGCTGGGAGAACGTGTTTACATTGTTGATGACACCTCCATCGTCGCCAATCATCTTCATGGGCGAGCCGTTCTTGATTTCATAAGAAGAAGACAACACAGCACCGTTCTCCATAGTAAACTTGTCTGCGGCGGTGGTCACACCTCCGAGACTTCCGTAGGCAGCCGTACTGTTGGAGAGACTATTCACAGCCACCGTACCGCCCTTCAGGTAGTTGCCTCCAGTGTAGGTATTGGATGTGTTCATTCTGACAGTGCCAGTGCCCTCCTTTGTGAAAGAGCCGGTCGTAATGGAGCCCGAGCCCGAGAGGGTGTAAGTCCTGGAAGAGTTGTCGATTGTGACAGATGCTGGTGTGAGGTCGCCAGACAGCGTTATGTCGCCCGAGGCTGCTTCGTCGTTGAAAAGAATGCTGTCGCCATCCACAAAGTATTCAGGCTTCATGCCCTCATCATCAACCCTGTGGAAGTTCTCGGCGTTGGCATAGTCCCACATAGAGCTTTCCTGTCCCGTCCATACAAGGCTGGTGGCTTCACGCACGTTGGAGAGCCGCAACACGATACTGTCACGGCTAAGGGTCAGTGAGGTCTTGAGACCATTGCTACCTTCAATCCTTATCTGGCTGAGGTCGCCTGCAACTTTTCCTACCGTCCCGAGGAAGTAGATGCCTTCGCCCACCTTGCCCTGCAACTCCACAACTGGGCAATTGTACTTTGGACCATACTCCCAACTCTGCGTGTGCAGACACAATGTACCGCAGGACAGCTGGTCGGCCTTGCCGCTCGCGCTGTCCACATCGAGCACCACACGTGATCCGAAATTGAGCGACAGCGTGTCGGCCACCGTCACGGAACCTATCTTGCCCTTGCCACCGGGATATATGGTGGCGCCATATTCCGCCTTAACGCGAAAGAACTGTCCGCTGTCAGAAGAGAGTGTCGTGAAACGGTTCAGCCACAATGGCGACTGTAGCAGCCTTCCGTCGAAGTCTAAAGTGCCGCCCCACACGTTTGTCTCGCCGGTATAGGCCATATCAACCTTAGGGAGACGGAGAATGCCGTCGCCTGTCTTGACGAGGCGCATGGTGCCGGCCAATGCGCCGCCTGTGACATTGCAGGTATAGACGAGAGAGTCTATAGCGGTCTTCTTCGTGGCGCAGTTGCTTGCTGCCGTACCCTTCACCCACGACGGTACATCAAACGTCACCATGTAGGGAGCCGCGCCGTCCTTAATCTTTATGTTTGTGTTGTTTGTCTCACACACAATGAGGTGTTCGTCAGCCGATGTTATCGTGCCACCATTGGCTATCTCCCTCCTGCCGGTCATGGTGTTTGTGGGAGGGGCAGTGGTTATGCCTTCCAGTTGCCCGAGGAAATAAGAGAGATGGGGCGGCTGGTTATATCCTACACACTGCCACACCATGGCGTTGCGATACTCCGTATCAGACCATAGCGTAGGTATGCGGTATGTGGTCAGGAAAGGTGATGTGAAGATGTAGAATGCCATATTGGTGTATTCCCTCGCAACGATTTCCTCCCTCCAGTCGCCTATTATGTCGCCAGAGGCACAGGGGTTGTTCTTCGACCAATTGTTCATCAGTGTTCCTGTGCCAAGGAATATTCTTGCTCCCGCGCCTGTCCATACAGCCGGACTTTTCTCCGTGCCGGGGCTGTCCAAGAACTCGTCCAACAGATCGCCGTCCCAATACATGCGGAAACTGACCTTAGGCGTTTGGAACGAAAGGTCACCAGTATAGACCTTGTCGGCACATGCGGAGATGATGCCTGAATTCCACGATTTCAACTGACAGCCGGGATAGTCATTCGTAAACTTGCCTGCAATGCTGCGTCCGTCGTCGCTTGTTCCCTCCAGACGATAGTATATCTCCGATGTTGCAGCGTTGCGAAAGTTGCAGGAGGGTTGCTCCTCATTGCATGCAAACTGTTCCAGTCCTTTGCGGTATGGGTCGAAATCACCGCAATGCTGAGCGTCACCATGGCCCAAACCTGATGTGGAGAGTCCCAAACCGTCATCGTCTATCACCATGGAACCGAAGACTATCTCATCTCTGCCATCTTCATCGACGTCGGCAATCTGATAGTTGTGATAGCCCTGAGCATACCATGGACTGCCCCAACCGGCATTGTTGTACCAATACCAACGCTGAGTAAGCTTATGCGTGAGAGGGTCAACGTCGTATGCAGCCATCTTATGCTGAGTGTAACAGCCACGTCCAAGGAAGATGCTCGCTTTCCTTCCGTCGAGGAAGGGGGCGCCAAAGTAATGCTTCGTGGAACGATGCCCATAGGTGTCACCCCAATCGCCTGCAGTGCCGCGCTCCAAAGGATAAGTCATATAGTCAGGATGTGAAGTGGGACCTATCTGGTATGGTTTGCCACTCTCACCATTGAGATAAAGAAGATATTCGTTGCCGGTGTTAGTATATGTCATGTTGGCAATATTCGAAACCGTACTGCGAGTGTCAACCTTTATACTGCCTATGGTGTCAACAGTCCCGTCACTTGCATGGATAATCATATTGTCAACACCACGCAACAGTGCTTCAGCCTTACCGTCTTGATCCCAGTCATAGGCTACAATGTCATACTGTTCGTCGGGGCCCGAGACCATATTCGGCCCCATATCTATCCACCACAGACGTTTTCCTGTCATTGTGTAACATTCATAGTGGTGAAACTCCGTGGTACTGGCGAGAATATCGCCGGCATAGTTACGTTTGACAAGGAACTCCACCTTGCCATCTCCATTAACGTCGGCAAGAGAGATGTCGTTAAGCACATAGTCGGCAGTGACATTTTTGCCATTACGGTCATAGACAGAGTCGCACGGCACACGCAGATAACCATTGGCCCATCTCTTCACCGCTTCGCTCTTCTTCTGTTCCACACCACGCACCACGGCAGACACTTCATACACGCTGTTGCCTTTGCCCGACTTGTCTTGATAATTTGACGTGGAGAGGTTTGATGCCACAATAACACCATCCTTATACACATTATATGTCACATCATAGTACTCTTCAGGCAAGAGCCGCCACGACACGAGATTGCCTGCCCCATCAGATGCTGGCACGGCTACGAGTCCACGGTCCAACTTGTCTGTAAACCGTTGTGCCATGAGGCTCATTGGCCAAAGTAGTAGCAGGGCCATTAGCCCTGCTACATTAGATATGTTAGTTAGTTTCATAGGATAATGATAGTTGAAAAATATAGAAGTTAGTTGAATTTCTTTTGTAGTCGTTTGAGTTCCTTCTCCGTAATGCTCATCACTGTGCCATGACGGGGAATGAAGTCTTTCTGGAAGCATTGCGCCTTCTTGGTGAAGTGGTACAAGTCGGCCGAGGTGACATACTCATATCTCTTGCCCCCGAAAATGTCATACATGAGCACATATAGAGGCTTTTCGCCACCCTCTGCATTGTTTATCTTATACACGCAGGAACCCTCCACTTGAGGACGGCCCGCATATGGGTCGCAGTATTCGCCCAATTCCCGGTAAGGCCCTAGGATATTCTCACTTACCGCCTGCTGTATGCCGCTGTGGTTTTCTTTGCCGTTGGCATCGGTGCTGCTGGTCTTGTAAAAAAGGTGATAAGTGCCGTCCTTGTATATGATGTCGGCATCGATACCCAAATGGCTTGGCTTGAAGAACATCGTCGGCGCCGCCTCAAAGCCGGTGAAGTCTTTGTTGGCATAGGCATAGTAGAAGGCTGACGAGTCGTCGTTGAAATGAATGGAGAAATAAACGATGTACTTCCCCGTCCTCTCGTCGAAGATGGTTTGCGGTGCCCATACCCATTTGGCGTCTTTGAATTGTTCCGGGTAGAGCCGCCCTATGTTCACTGCGGTCTCTTTCCATTGGGTCAGGTTGTTCGACGTCATCATGACAATGCCGGGATTGTATTTCCAACCGTCGCGAATGGCATACATGTCCGTTGCTACCATAAGGAAACCTTTGCCGTCGGCCCTGCGCAATATATGAGGGTCACGAATGGCTCCACTCTCCGCGAATGTTCGTGCGTCAACGACGGGTCGGTTGCCGTTAAGTGCCTTCCAGCTGAAGCCATCGCTGCTGACGGCAAAGCGGAGCTGTTCCTGCTGGGCCTCGTCGCCCGAGCCTTCAAAATAGACAAACAGGTAGGCTTGGTCGGCTTTGCTGCCAGCAAGAGTGTGATGTGGCAGGAGCATGGCAGCGCCACAAATCAACAGTGCTATTTTTCTGTTCATAGTTATTTTGCTTTTTCTTTAGCTGAGGAGAGCATCCGTTTTGGTCGCATTTGGCTTTCCCTTCGGCCGCCAACTTTCAGTTCACGGAAATGCTCCTACTACTGCGCTGCAAAAGTAAGCGTAATGGGAAAGACCTGAGGTTCTCTTTCGTGGCGGCATGGGTAGTGTTTTAGCGTGAAAAGGGAGCGATGCAACGAAACACACCCTCAAACGCAACAAAAAACATGCATGGGACGCATCAAAATATTGCCCATCACTACAACGTCAAAAAAGAAAATTTCATAATTTCGCATCATCTAAACCATCCATCATGCAAAGGACCATCATAACCCTACTATTGCTGTGGCTCTCGTCTTTGTCAAAAGCACAGGGTTTGGACTTCCGCCCACTGAATGTTGCTACGGGGCTGCGCAACAATCAGGTGTGGTTTATGCGTCCACTATGCAACAAAACCATTCTCATAGGCTATCCTGACGCCTTCTCCATATTTGACGGCACGTTCAGCCATGACCTTGACTTCACCCCCCAACAACACATTCCGCTGGACGGCTTCGCCACCACGTCATATGAAGACTGTGAGCACCGCATGTGGATAAAGCAGTACAAGCGCATGTTCGTCTTCGATGAAACCGCCGGCACTTTCATAGCCTCACCGTCGGAACTGCTTAGCGCGAGTGGCATTGCAAGCAGTGATATCCGCGACCTTTTCTTTGACAGCGACACCACAGCCTATATATATAAGAAAGGTGGGGCTGTCTATTCCTATGACTTTAAGGGCAAGGCAAAAAAGATTTATCAACTGTCGAGGCGGCAGCTTGCCGCTAAGATAGTGCCAACAGGCATTGAGACCATCAATGGTCAGCGGCTGCTGTTCTTCTCCGACGGCGAACTAAGGTGCATGCAGGCGTCTGGCGACAGAACGCTCATTGCAGGCGGAAATGAGAACAAACCGTTCGCTACGGTGTGCACCCTACCCCTTGACAAGCAAAATCTTCTCATGGCCGGCGCGAGTGTGGGACTGACGGTCTATAACTCCACCACACACACATTGGCCACGGTTGACGCCTCACCGCAAACATACGTTAGACTGTTGCGCGACGACATGGGGAACATCATCAGTGTGGGGCAGACGGAAATTAAGGTCTATGACCGTTTTCTGCATCTACAGAACACCATACAACAGCCGCAGAGGGGCAAATCGTTCCATGACCGCATCATCAGTGACGGAGCCATCGACTGGCAAGGCGGCATGTGGATAAGCACTTTTCTCAATGGCATCTACTATTATAACATTCATGGTGACGAGCAACACGTGTGGGAGCTTCCCGACAAGGGCCAGGAGATGCGCAGCTGTGCGGCTCTGCCCAACGGCAACATGGCCTATTGCACCGCCAACGCTGTGTATATATTCAACACTCAAACCCACCAACACCATTTGCTCGCCCAAAAACAAGGCTGGACATTCTATCAAGTCAGTTGCGACAGCCAAGGGACATTATATGCCACGAGCAGCAGCGGCGTGGCACGTTTCGGCGCCGACGGCTCAATGACAATGCTTTCAGCCAACAAGGGGATGTTTGCTGTGCCTTCGGCTGGCAGGCTTTACACAAATAAAGGCAGCAAGGGTTTTGGATATATAGACCTTGCCACTAAGCTGTGGCACGCCATGCCTATTCCACAAGCCATACAACATCAGCCAACAGACTATTGGGCGTGCGCCATAGACCACTATCG
>CAVHDN010000095.1:0-7605 GCA_963634315.1 Flexilinea sp.
CCTGTGAATAGGTCATGGCTACCCGTGTTTGCCAAACGACACGTTGATGCGACTCTGCGTGCAGAGGTAAATGAAAAAGATTAGTTGGAAAAGATGCATGTTGCCTGTGAAGATGTACTCCTGGAAGAACTGCAACACCAACACATAAGCAAAGTACATGTAGAGACACTTGCCAAAGGCGTTGCCGTTGCGCATGGCTCTATAGACACAACCTGTCATAATGCCGTAAACAGCGGCGAACACGGCTATTCCAAACTGTCCGAAATCCATATAGAACGGTTGGAACACCGTATATACATTGGTCAACACAGGCACATAGACAGCCTCTTGCAGACGATCGAAAAACTCATAGTGCCCTCCACAAAACTTGTTAAGGAAGAAATAAACCATTGGGAACGTGTGTGCGCCAAACTGTGGAACCAACTCACGATGTAAGGTACAGTAAGCCACAGGTGGCGACAACAGGTACATGGCAATGAAAGTCATGAGAGAGCCTGATCCGTCGTCCTCGATGTCCATGTCGCCAGAACTTTCTCTAAAGATGTTGAAACCATACGATAACAACACTACGGCTACACCAATGATGACTATGGTACGAGTCTTTATGTATTTGCGTTGGTATAGAATGAATACTATACAGAACACGACCAACAGTACACCGCCCTTTTCCATGATGGCAAGGGCGTTAAGCAAGCAGGCCGTACACGTCACAGCTACTTTCCAAAGTTTCACCTTCGGGTAGGCGCAGATGCCCACTATCAGCAACGTCTCGTTCAATACGATGGAATAGTCGAGAAAACTCTGCTGATTGCCATATACAGCAAGGTAGCGAAGATTGATGACGAAATCGTCGGTGCCAAACATCAACACCACATCCATTATCTTCTTTATGTACAAGGGGGTGATAATGATGCTCAGCCAGAAGAAAAGGTTGAAAAACACCTTGTTGATGTTGGTAAACTCTATGGGTGAGGCCGATTGCTTGGATATTTGCGACAAATTTGTAGTGTTGGCGGGAAGCAACACATACGTGGCAAAGGATGTAAAGCAGAAAAAAGTGAGCCACAAGGCCAAGCTCGTATAGAACATGCTGGACGGCGCATTGAGCCACTTGGGGTCGCGGAATGGCATTGCAACCATCAGCACTCCCCATATTATGAGCGTTATGTTCCATGGCGAGGCAGCACCACCAAAGTCACGAATGACGGGACGCTTGCGCCAAGCACGATACAGTCTTGTGCCCTTCACAATACACAAGGCACAAAATGTGGCGAGTAGGAAATAGCATATGAAGTAGGAGTTTGTTTGATGCGGCACCTCGTTCGACTTCAATACGGCAAACGACATATGACTCCTTTCCGTCAAGGCCTTTTGTCGAGCATACTGAGTGACAGCCTTTTGGTAGGCATTGAAGGCGTTGGACACCTCATTCTCCAGAGATGCTCTTGCTTGTATTTCTTCTGTGGACTGCTCGTCGAAGTGCGAGTCAACGAAGTCGGCATAAGCACGCTGAGCTTTATGGTATTCTGCCGCAGTTGTCTTTTTCTCGCGCTCGGCATTTCTCAAATATTCCTCGGCAACGGAGCGACGAGTGGAAGTGACAAAATCCTGCAGCGACACAACCACACTGTCAAGCATCTGCGCCGCCACAAGAGGGTCGCGGTCAGTAAACTGTATGGTTATCGTCTGTGTCTTTGTTGAAAGGTTGTAGTCTATGTGTTTCTTTATCTCGCCTATGGTGTCTTTCTCTGCCAGATATTCGCCATACGTGACACCTTTCCCCTCAATCCGCTTTTGTGACAACTTCCTTGCGAAATCATCAGTGGTGAGTGCAAGGCAATAGACCTCAATGTCGTTTACGCCTTTGTTTATGGCACCAGACATCTCACGTATCTTGGCACTGAACTTGTCAAGGCCTATGGCGAGGTCAACCTCCGTGTACTCATCGATGATTTTTGTTTGAGCCGCATATTCTTTGGGCACAAGACACCACACCCCCACCGACAATATGGTGGCGATGATCTCTGCAAAAACATAAGGGTGTCTCTTGGGGAAGTTCACTTCTATAAACTTTGAGTTGTCAGTGATTACATCACACGCATTAACGGGCTATGAAAACCGTTCTGTTTTTCCATGCCAATATCCCTGACCTCACAATGAAGCCGAGAAAAACCCATAAGACCACAGTGACCAACCTTGAGCGGCTACTCTTGCGCAACGGCACACTGGCACTTTGGATGACGGTGAATGCCGGAGTGCGCTCTTGCACCTTTGCCTTAGCCAACTGCAACTGCTCTACCACTTGCTGGTAGATGTTGTATTTCAGTTGCATGTCGTTTTCCAAATCCTCTTGCTTCAGTTTGAAAGACTGCAGGTTTACGTCTTGGTTTGCATCAGAATAGGCGGCGTACACCTGACGCGCCTTGTCGTATTGGGCGCGAGCCTCATCAAAGAGTTTCTGCATATATGCCAAATCAATGCGCGCCTTTTTTGTCTTGTAGTTGGTTATGGCCACCTGCAAGTGACTCTTCACCGAGTCGGCCATCAATGCTGCCACCAATGGGTCTTGGTCGGTTACGTTGATGGTTATGACGTTTGTCTTCTTATCGACCATGCAGTCGATATTGTGGGAAATGCCTTTGGCCACACCCGACTCATCTTTTGTGAGCCAGAACGGATTGGGGGCTTTGCCGTCACCACCTCCGCGCTTGTCTTCTTTGGGTGTGAACTTCTTTGCAAGCCATGCAAGTCCCATCATGGGATAGTCTATCAAGGCTGTCTTGTTGTGCTTTACAAGGTAGGTGTAATAGTCGCACTTTACCTTGCCGTCCTTTGTTGACACGGTGATGGGGAACAATCCAACGATGAAATCGGTTGACGACACAAGGTCAGGATATATTTCGGGATAGAGAGCGTCGCCCGTCTGGCCTATCTTCATGTTCATGCCCACCATTGAAGCCAATGACGAGATACTCCCCGAGAAGCCAGCCCCCGACTCCTCAGGAGCCAGCATCACCGTGCTCTTGAAAGTCTTGGGCGTTGTGAATGCGACGATAATGCCCATGACAGCCGCAATGCCGACATAAAGAGACATCTTTCTTTTGTCTGCCAAAAGCAGTCTGGCTACTTCAGCAACGTTCACGTTTATTACCTTTTTCCTTGTTTCTTCCATATTGTCATTGCTTGCCATAACAGGTCTTTATTTATGGTTAAACGTATTTCTTTATTTTCTCCAAATGCCCGTTGCCGTTCCGTTAATGATTTTGTGGTACTGTATGATGTTGACCCCTAACCCTGGTACATTTACCAAACACATGACCACGAGCAACCAATTGATGCTGTGCGTGATTGAGCATACCAGAATGGCCAACGGGACATATAGTACGGCGGCAGCTATGGTCATATATAGCTGAAGGTTGAGTGCTCCCACACCGTTCAGTATGTATGAGTAGCGCACGCTCACAAGCAGCGTGAGCATATACACTCCAACTATTATTGTCATAGAGAGTGGCACTTCCACATCATTGCCAATCCATAGTGAATATACCGTGTTGGAAGCCAACATGAGCAGGGCGATGAGAGCCACCAAGAGCACAGTTAGTCTGTTGAGTGTGCGGTTGGCTTGTCTTATCCACATCATGTCGCCTCGCTTATAGGCATCGGTAGTTGCAGTCCAGTAAGGCACGCAGATGATATTAAAGAGCAACTGCGCCACACAGAAATAACGATAGGCTATCTGGTAGGGAGTGACGAGTTCGGGTGTGAACATATTTGATATTATCACATTCGACGACATGAACAGCACCATGCCTGATATTTGCAGCACAAAGAATTTTGCTCCCATGCCGAACAACTCCCTAACCGTTTGCCGGTCAACACACGACAAGGAAGGGCACAAGTCTCTATAGCGGCCACGGAATGTTATGGGAAAGCAAACAAGATAGACCAACAATGGCGACAATGTGTTGGCCAAGGCTATGAGCAGCAACGAGTGCGTCCCACTAAGATATACCGCCACGGTGCCTACAAACGTCAGGGTCTGACCGGCCATGACCATAAAGTTAGTGATGGCCGGCATCTGCAGTCCCATGTAAAAGTTGCCAATGAACTTGAAGATAAATGTGGAGCTAACAAGCATGACCGACACCGACAGCACAGTCTTTAGATTGCCCACAATGCCACTATCTACATTGAGAAACGAATACATGTCGAAGCCCCATATCATCATGTTGAGCAATATGGCTGCAGGCACAATGACCATGATGAGCATGAAAAACGTTGACGACACAGCATAGCGCGCCTTTACTCGGTCGTCACAGGCAATGTATTCGGCCAGTTTGTTGCGCAAGCCATTGCCCAAACCGATGTCAAGGTTGTCTATCCACACGAGCATGGCGCTTATGGTAAGCCAAACACCATTCTCATAGGCACCAAGACAATTGAGCGTGAGAGGCACGAGGGCAAACAGAACTATCGTTGACCATCCCTTAATGAGCAGCGAAGCCGCGATGTTCTTCCTTATCAGGGCTGTGCGGGGATTGTCGCCCCACACTCTCTGCATCAACCTACTGCCCATACCAATAAACGTGCCTTTGCGTTAGCTTTACTTCATAAGATTGACCATCGTAGCTATCATGGTAGCTATGGATGCCGCACCGGAGCCAATGGCTACAATCTCGGCCGTTGACATCTTCTTGGTGGCGGGGCGGCTCGGCACCACAATCTCACATCCAGGCATGGGTTTGTTGCTGCCGCTGGCCTTGGCTATGGTTCCGTTCATATATATAATGTATGTGCGGCTCTTTCTTGCGAGGTTGCCCCAGCCACCGGCTTTGTCTATATAGTAGCTTATGCCTTTGCCTTCCTTGTAGGCTACGGTGCTCGGATACATCACGTCGCCGCTAATCTTCACCGTTCCTGAATATTCGGGCACAATGATGCGGTCGCCCTCGCGCAGTACCACGTCATAGCTGCTGCCCGGGTTCTCCATAGCCTTGTCAAGGTTGATGCCAACGAAATAGGTGCTTTCCGAAAGGTCAAGTTTCTTGGTGTCAACAGAGTCTTTTGACCCGCTCTGCGCCAATGCCATCTTGCGCAGTGACTCGCGCCTCATGAGTTCTTCCGATGTGTATTGTCTCTCCAAGCGTGCGCCATGTGCATAGGCTGTCTTGGTCAGTCCGCCGGCCTGTTGTATCAATTCACTGAGACGCTGGCTTTTGCGGGTTAAGGTATATGTGCCGCTATAGGCAACTTCGCCCTCAACTTTCACGTTCTTCTGTGCCGAATAGCCAGGGCTTGTACGCACATAAACCTCATCGTAAGGACTGAGTACAAAGCCTGGCGTGCCGTCGATGACAAAGCCGTCCTTGAGGGCGAATGTGTAGGTGTGGGCAATAGTGTCGGAGGCTGTCAGGGCCTTCTTGTTGCTGATGCGCCTTGCCACATCCACACGCATTATCGACGCGGTGTTGGTAAGTCCTCCAGCTTGGAGCACGAAGTCTTCAAGTGTCTCGTTGTCGGCATACTTATATACTCCAGGATACATCACCTCACCATAGATGGTAAGCACCTGTTCTTCCTGCAAGTCTTTCTTGCTTGGCACATAGAGCACATCCTCGTTTTGCAAAGGTATGTCGGCAACTTTACCTTCCATGATGCCGGCAATATCTACTGCCACAACAGAAAGCGTGCGGTCGGACTTCATGCGGTGCATGACCGCATGGGCTGTGAAGGCATCCTCGGTAACGCCTTCGGCGTGCTCTATCAATGAGCGCACAGAACTGATGTCGCCTCCAATCTGATACATTCCAGGGCGGAACACGGCTCCGCGCACCTCTACCTTGTTAGAATATCTCGGCAAAACAGAGTCAACACTTACGGAGTCTTCATCGTTGAGACGGAAAGAGTTCATGTCGAATTCACCTACCGTATGCACAGAATACTGCGCACCCGCCTTACGCACAAGACGGACAGACTTCTTGTAGGCATCGCCGGTAAAGCCGCCAGCATATTTGAGAAGAGTGCCAAGGCTCTCGTTCTTCTTCATCTCATAGAACATAGGGCGCTTCACCTTGCCTGTGATGTTCACCAGACAGTCGTATGGTCCCACGACTATCACATCATTGTCTGTCAAGCGTACGTTACCCGTAAGTTTGCCATTAAGAATGTAGTCGTAAATGTCAACCGTTGTCACCAGTTTGTTGTTGCGATAAACTTTTATGTTGCGCAACGTTCCTATGTCGTTCACTCCGCCTGCCATGTATAGTGCATGAAACACTGTGGCAAAAGCCGATAAAGTGTAAGTGCCAGGGGTTTTCACTTCACCCATCACATTGACCATGATGGTGCGCGTCTGACCTACGGTAAGCTTTATTTTTGAACTGCTGTAGCGTGCCCCAAGGGTGGAGCGCAGACGTGAGTTGGCCTGCTCAACTGTCAATCCGCTGACATTGACAGGGCCAAAGCCCTCAATGACTATTGTGCCTTCGGGCGAGACGGTGCCCTCAATGGTTTTCTGCGAAGCACCATAAATGTCAATATACACGGCATCGCCAGGGCCGAGACGATAGTTCTGCGGTGTGGCTATGTTCATGTTTGGCTCGAAGGTCAAATCCTTCTGATTGAAAATGTCACGTCCGAACACCTTTCGTCTCATGCCCATGTTATCCATCAGTTGGTCAAGATACATTTGGTCGTATATCTCCGACGAGTCTGGCATGAACGTGCTCAGTTCGCCCTGCATGCGTGTGTACTCTTCATTGTTGCTGTCATAAGAGCGCTGTGTGTTACGTTCCAAGCGCCCGTCCTTTGTGCGATATTTCGATACGGTGCTGCCCCCCGACTGTTTCTTTGAGCCGTTGTCCTTGCGCATACGGTCCTGCTTGGTGTCTGTTGTCAGGTTCTTTGCGCCAAGGCTTCCATTGCCCTGCTCCTTCTGGTACTTGTTTCTCAAGCGCCTTATCTGGTCGATGGTCACGCCACGTTGCATTAGTTGCGTCACTATTTGCGACTGCGACGTGCCCTTGGCGTGCTCTTTTGTTACAAACTCAATTATCTGTGTGTCGGTCATTGACGATTGCGCCAACGCTGTAAGCGAGAAAGTAAGCGACAACAATATTGAAAAAAGGTATTTTCTCATGCCCGAATTGTGGATTGTTTTTGTTTCATATAACGTTCTTCACAGCATACATATTGCATCTTGACACGTTTCCGTGGCACTTTTTTACGGTGCCTGCCGCAGTGTTGCACTATCTAAATATGCCGTTACGATGCGCAAAGATACACAATTTCGATGCAAAAAGCCATTGTTTCAGACAAAAACCTGTATCTTTGCAGCGCAAAAGGCACTCATGATGGGTGTCTTGACATCGGGCCTGACTGGATTTGACAGCGGGTTGAGATGGTACGTAAGCATGCGGAGTGACGGCTGTGTACTCCATAATACATTCGGCCAAAAATTTATCTGGCGAAAACAACTACGCTCTCGCTGCCTAACCGAAGTACAGTAGGTCTGGCTTTATCCCGTCACTAGGTGATGGGACGAGACATCGCTCAGAAGCTGTTGTTCCGAAGCATTCTGATAAAGCGGTGCGGTTAAATCGGGAA
>CAVHDN010000096.1:0-7585 GCA_963634315.1 Flexilinea sp.
AGTCTGATTTGCTCAATGTCCTTCTCGTCGTACTGCCTTATAAGCCCCGCTCCTGCGGTCTTGGGTTTAAGATACGAGAACTCCTTCTCCCAATAGCGCAAAGTGCTTTCGTTCACATCAAACATGGCAGCCACTTCCTTTATGGAATAATAGGTCTTCAGCTTCTTGTCGTAGTTAAGTGACATAATCGCAAGTTTTTAGCATTCAATCTGTAAAACATTTGCAAATGTACCAAAAACGGACTATCTTTGCAAGACTTTTGAAGTATTTTGATTTTATAAGCTAAGATATTTATGATGACAGCTAACGAGATCCGCGACTCATTCAAAAAGTTTTTCGAGTCGAAAGGACACACCATCGTGCCGTCAGCGCCCATGGTAATAAAGGACGACCCCACGTTGATGTTCACAAATGCAGGAATGAACCAGTGGAAAGACATAATCCTCGGCACCCGTGAGCCCGATCCACGCCGCCGCGCCGACTCGCAGAAGTGTCTTAGAGTGAGCGGTAAGCACAACGACCTCGAGGAGGTGGGACATGACACTTACCACCACACCATGTTCGAGATGCTGGGCAACTGGAGCTTCGGCGACTATTTCAAGGAGGGAGCCATCGACTATGCTTGGGAATATCTCGTGGATGTGCTTCATCTCGACCCCAAAGACCTTTATGTGACAGTGTTTGAGGGCTCGGCCGAAGAGGGTCTCTCGCGCGACGACGAGGCTGCCGGCTATTGGGCAAAGCACGTTCCTGCCGACCATATAATAAACGGCAACAAGCACGACAACTTCTGGGAGATGGGCGACACAGGCCCTTGCGGCCCCTGCTCCGAGATACACCTCGACTCCAGAACGCCCGAAGAGAAGGCTAAAGTGCCAGGACGTGAACTGGTGAACAAGGACGACCCTCAGGTGATTGAGATTTGGAACATCGTGTTCATGCAGTTCAACCGCAAGGCCGACGGTTCGCTTGAGCCGCTACCGATGCACGTCATCGACACGGGAATGGGCTTCGAGCGCCTTGTACGCGCCCTGCAAGACAAGCACTCCAACTACGACACTGATGTTTTCCAACCTATAATAAAAGAGATTTCACGTCTTTCAGGCTTGGAATATGGCAAGGATGAGAATACCGACGTGGCCATGCGCGTTGTGGCCGACCACCTCCGCGCAGTGTCGTTCTCCATTGCCGACGGACAGTTGCCGGGCAATGCCAAGGCAGGCTATGTCATCCGCCGCATACTGCGCCGTGCCGTGCGCTACGCTTACACATTCCTCGGACAGAAAGAAGCGTTCATGTACAAGCTTCTCCCGCTGTTCATAAGTGAGATGGGCGAGGCTTATCCGGAGCTGAAGGCACAGCGCGAGCTTATAGGAAAGGTGATAAAGGAAGAGGAAGACTCATTCCTGCGCACCCTCGAAAAGGGCATAAACATGCTCAACACGGCCATGGACGGACTGAAAGCCAGCGGAAAGAAGGTGCTCGACGGCACACAGGCGTTCAGACTGTTTGACACTTATGGTTTCCCACTCGACCTTACGGAACTCATCTGCCGCGAGAACGGCTACACCGTTGACAGCAAGCAGTTTGACGAAGAGATGCAGAAGCAGAAGGAGCGCGCACGCAACGCCGCACAGGTGGAGAACTCCGACTGGGTGGAACTGCAACCGGGAGAGCAGAAGTTTGTGGGCTACGACTACGACGAGTGTGACTGCCACATCCTTAGGTACCGCAAGGTGACGCAGAAAAAGAGCACTTTCTATGAGTTGGTGCTCGACTTCACGCCTTTCTACGGAGAAATGGGAGGTCAGGTAGGCGACACAGGAACACTGAAAAGTGCAGAGGAGACTGTGACAATAGTTGACACTAAGCGTGAGAACAACCAAAGCATACACATAGTAAAGGCTCTGCCCAAGAACCTCAACGCCGACTTCACCGCCACGGTTGACAAGGAGGCACGCGAGGGAAGCGCTGCCAACCACACCGCCACTCACCTACTCGACTACGCTCTCAAGCAGGTTCTCGGCGACCATGTGGAGCAGAAAGGTTCGTTCGTAAGCCCCGACACTCTGCGTTTCGACTTCTCTCACTACCAGAAAGTGACCGAGGAAGAGATACGCAAGGTGGAACTTTTGGTCAACAAGATGATACGCGAGAACTTGCCTCTCGACGAGCACCGCGACACTCCGATAGAGGAAGCGAAGAAGCTTGGAGCCATTGCGCTCTTCGGAGAGAAGTATGGCGACAAAGTGCGCGTGGTGCGCTTCGGACCAAGTTGTGAGTTCTGCGGTGGCATACACGCCAAATCGACTGGAAGAATAGGAATGTTCAAGGTTGTGAACGAGAGTTCTGTGGCCGCAGGAATACGACGCATTGAAGCCAAGACGGGCAAAGAGTGCGAGAAACTTATGTACAATATTGAGGATGCCATGAAGGCCATACGCTCGTTGTTCAACAATGCTAAAGACCTGCGAGGTGTAATACAGAAGTACATCGATGAACACGACACTATGAAAAAGGAAATTGAGCACTTCCAGGCGCAGGTGGTGGAGCGCACAAAGACTGAACTTATAGCAAAAGCCCACGATGTGAACGGTGTGAAAGTAATCACTGCTGTCATCCCGATGTCGGCCGCTTCAGCCAAAGACCTCGTGTTCAAGATTCGTCAGGAGGTGTCTTCGTCACTGCTTTGCGCCATAGGAACCGTTGAGAACGGCCGACCCACACTTAGCGTGATGCTTAGTGAAGACCTCACAACCGAGCAGTCGCTCAACGCAGGACAGATGGTTCGCGAGGCGGCCAAGTTGATACAAGGCGGCGGAGGCGGACAGCCTCACTACGCAACAGCTGGAGGCAAGAACGCCGACGGGCTACACGCCGCTGTTGACAAGGTGATTGAGCTGGCTCATCTGTAAACGAAAGAAAGCGAATAAAGACGTCAAACGGCGATGGATGGCTATCAAGCGAAGCCTTTCATCGCCGTTTGCTGCTTTGTCTAATCCGCTGTATTGTGGGTATTATCCTATGCACTGGCTTGGAGTTGCCGCGAATGTGGTCGAACAATATTTGGCATGCACTTTTCCCCATTAGGCGGCTCTGGTCTTCAATGGTGGAAAGCGTAGGGGTGACATCCTCCACATAACCCACATCACTGAAGCCAATGAGGGCTATGTCATCAGGGATGGACAATCCGTGCATCTTCACTGCCTTCATTGCAGCGAAAAGCAGAGTGTCGTTTAGTGCTATTATGCCATCGGGACGCTCAGGCAAGTCGAGCAAAGAGTTGGTGGCGTCAATAGCCGATGGGGTGTCAATGTCACTGTAGGCCACATACTCGGGCCTTACCAATAGTCGGTTGTCGTGCAACGCCTCTATATAGCCATGCTTCCGTTCGGCCACCATGTTCATGTGGCCTGGACCGCACAATATGGCTATGCGACGACACCCCTGCTCTATCAAGTGGCGCGTGGCTCTGTGCGCGGCTTCCACACTGTCGGCTGTCACCGACGAGTAGTTGTCGTTGGATACATCGCGCGCCACAAACACCACGGGAATGTTGTCGTTGGCCAAAGCGGCGAAATGACCCAAGTCTTCAGTCTCCTGCGTCACGCTTACAATGACGCCTGCCACATGCAAATTGCGCAAGCTCTCTATGTTGCACTTCTCTTCCTCGTAGCTTTCGTGCGAGTTCATGCTTATGACAGCATAGCCTTCCAATGCCGCCGCATGCTCTATGCCATCAAGAACCGACGAGTAGAACAGCGTGACCCCGTGGGGTACAATAACGCCGATAACCGGCAGCGAACCGCTGCGCAGGCTATCGGCTATAAAGTTCTTGGAGTAGTTCATCTCGCGCGCTGCCTCCGCCACCCTCATCCTTGTCTTTTCGCTTATGGAGGTGTTGCCTTGCAATGCGCGGCTCACGGTGGCAATGCTCACCCCCACCCGCGCTGCAATGTCTTTCAGCGACGCATTTCTACTCATTCTCTGTTTTTTTATTTCACTTCGGCTGGCTTAGCCTCAGCCTCTGCGGGCTTTGCTTCCTCTTCTGCGGGCTTCTCTTCGTCCTCAAAGTCACAAACACCGTTGCTAATGAGGATGTCGTACCACTGTATCAGCTTCTTTATGTCACTATTGTGCACACGCTCACGGTCGAAGTCGGGCAGTATCTTTGCGAAATACTCGCGCAGCTCCTCACCGCTGGCTTTCTTGTAGTTCACGCTCGAGGTCTTCCCTTCCTCAAGAGCCTTCATATTTGCCAACACCTTGCGCAGAGGCACATCGTCGGTATCGGTGTACATGGCAATGTCGCCGAGCGACGTGATGCGGTCTGTTGCAAAAGCCGGCATGCGGCGGTGTGTTTCGTCGAGTATCTCGACAATGAGGTTGTTCTTAGCTCTTGAAACCAATTTGTAAAGTCCCGGTCTGCCCGAGATTGAAAGGATTGTGTTCAGCATTTTTCTGTCTGTTTCAATTTAGTTAATATGTCATTCAGTTGACTGTCTATGTCTTTACAGCCATCGTTAATTATCTCGTAATCGGCCATCCGGCGCACCCGCTCCTGTGACCACTGCCGTGCCAGCCACTCGCGCGCTTGGCTTTCGGCAATGCCGTCGCGCATCATTATGCGTTCTATACGCACACTTTCCGGGGCGGTAACGGCAATGACCTTGTCAACAAAGCGTTCAAAGCCTGCCTCGAACAATATGGCGCACTCCATCCATTGCTCACCGCTATCCACAAAATCCTGTGCCACGGCAGGATGCACGATGGCATCTATGGCATGTGCGTTGGCCTCCGATGCAAGAAGGAAGGCCGAGACCAAGGCTTTGTTCAAGCGCCCTTCGGCAGTGTAAGTGTCGGGACCTATCAGCTCGGTCAGTCGTTTTCTTATGTCGGACGAACTGTTTATGAGCCGTTTGGCTGCACTGTCACAGTCATACACGACCATTCCCTGTGCGGCAAGCCGTGCGCAGACATAGCTTTTGCCGCAGCCTATGCCGCCAGTTATAGCTATTTTCATTGCTCTTGGGCTGTTTTCACTGTTCTTCAATGAGATAGTCCACCTGTTTCACTTTCAACGACACACGCGATATTCCACTTGGCACCGCTTTAAGATGTATGTTGCACTTGTCGGAAGGGTGTTCTGCTATCTCGTTGTAGTCAACTACCACAGTGAAGTCCGAAGGCTTAAGTTTGCTGAAGCGGTTCATTCCAGCTACAAAAGCCACAGTAACCTTCGACGGGAACGTGCGCAGCACTTTGCCTTCGGGCAGGTTAATGCCCTTTATTGGTACATCATCCATGCTCGCCCCGATCAGTATTTCGGTAAAGAAGGTAAGCTTCACTTTGTTAGGCACGATTTTTACGCCTTTTCTCTTTTGCAGATTGCAGTTTATGGAGAGAGTGTCGCGGAAGTTAGCATAGTTCAACGGTTCGGTGTAGGCCACCGTTATGCTGTCCAACTCGCTCTTCGAGGCGTAAACATCCACGCTGTCAGGCTGGTATTCCACACCGGAAATGAAGCAAGGATGCTCCGGTATGACACGTCCACGCCACCTCACAGGCACCCGTTTGCACAGTCCGTTGTTGAAATAAAACTCCATCTTGTCTGTCTTCATGCCAACAATCTTGGTTGAAACCGACAACTGTTGGTAAATCAACCGCTGCAGTTCCGCTGCAGGTATGGCGCACACATTGTTTCCCGCCACATAATTCTTGAAGCTAACCTTCAGCTTAGGCATTCCGTCACCATACATATAGCCCAGCAAGAGCAGTCCTTTTTCGCGCAGTGTCACCTTGAGGGTGTCGGTGTCGTCGGAAGTAAGCACCACGTTCTTGGGCACATTGGTCATCTGCACGGGTATCTTGAATTCTCTTTCGTAGGTGTCGTTGAGCGTCATGAGCAACCAGAACACACCCGAAACGGCAAGGAAAAACAAAAAAATCAGAAATTCCTTGTTCACAGAACTGAACAAGAAATTCCTGACCGTGTTGGCTATGATGCGCAATCTGCCCATTTCGCCTTATTTCTTTATTTCCTGTGGAGTAGCAACGTCCTTGAATACCGAGCCTTTGTCAACGCGAATGGTCACGCCATGGGCTATTTCCACTTCGACAATGCCTTTTGCAAGGTCAACACTTCTCACTGTGCCATATATGCCGCCGCCAGTCACCACGGCCATACCCTTGTCCAGCGAGTTCTGGAACTTCTGTATCTCTTTCTGCTTCTTCTGTTGAGGACGTATCATGAAGAACCACATAATGGCAAACATTGCCACTATCATTATGAGGAAGCCCATGCTGCCTCCGCCTTGTGCTGCCTGTGCAGCGAGAATCATTGTTGTCATGTTTTTGCTTTATTCGTTATTGTTACTATCATTATTGTCGCCTTCGTCTCCGCCGCCGTTCTGTGGTTCCGTTGCGAGTTCCGGCTTCCGCTTTTCGGTCTCAGCGTTCTGCACCTCGGTGTTTGGAGCAGCCACCCCCTGCGTTTTGTTGAAGCGTTTAGGAGCTTCCATATGCTTCACGAGCCTGCCTGTATTTATGAGGTGACGGGCTATTGCATCAAGCATACCATTTATATAGCCCCCGCTACGTGGTGTACTGTACAGCTTCGCGATATCCACATACTCGTTTATGCTTACGCTAATAGGGATAGAGGGGAAAGTAAGTATCTCCGCCAAAGCTATCTGCATGATTATCACATCCATGTAGGCCAAACGGCTGAAGTCCCAGTTGCGTGAAGCTTCGCTCATATAGCGTTGATACTCGTCGCTGTTCATTATCGAAGCCCTGAACAGTTTGCGAGCGAAGTCCTTGTCCTCCTCGCTGTCATATTCCGGCAACAACTCCTGTTTGGAGTTGCTTTTTTCGGTGAAACGCTTTATTGTCTTGAGCACAAACGTATCGACAATCTCCTTGTCGTCGTTCCAATACAAACTCTGCTCCTCCAAAACCGCATCCAAGTCTTCGTTCTCCTGTATGAGTGTGCGGTATATCCTGCGCCACAACTCTCTGTCAGCCTCATATGTGTCAGACGTGTCTGCCATATATTCCTTATATATCTGGCTGTCGGTTATCTGAGCGTATAGCTTCCTTACAAACTCCAGGCTGTTGCTCCATGTCTTCTTTTGCGCCTCCATGAAGTCATTCAGCATTTTGTTCTCTTCAAGCTGCAGTGCAAATCTGTTATAGGCGAACTTTTGCGATGGCTCTGGTTCACCCTCACGTCTCGCTTTTGCTTGAGCCACTTCCAAGTGTTTGCGTGCTTCTTTCGTTACGGCCACTATCAGCTCCAAAAGGTAGCTGTAAAGGTCGTAGGCTTTTGAGAGGCTGAAAAACAACTCCCTCTCCGCATTGTCTATTCCGCTGGTTATCCCGTTCTGATAGTAGGCGTAGGTCAGTTGTACAACCTTAATTCGTATTATTTCCCGGTTTATCATAATTTAGTTGAGGTATCCTCGTCTGTTTTGGCCCATGCCCCTTTAAAGGAGGCTCCAAGCCTTTGAGTTGCAAATTTAGGCAAAAATCACTTATGTAGCAAGAAAAGCGATTGTTTTTTGTATTCTGCACATCTTCAACC
>CAVHDN010000097.1:0-7573 GCA_963634315.1 Flexilinea sp.
TCGCAAAAGGGCAAATAAACATTGTATAACAACATCATTGATTATGAGGAAAATATTTACTTTGGCCATTTGTCTCATGGCAAGCTTGGCATCTTTGGCACAAGCAACAGACAACTCTTTCGCTTTCATCGATGCCGACGGCAACACCGTGGCTGACGGGAGTGTGCTCACAAGAACCGAAACTACAGAAGAACTCATAGAGAGCTACATAAGTTCCGGACTGTTTGTGCAGAACGTGACCAACGGAGTCGCCTACCTGAAGATTGAGACCAACATTAAAGAGATGCCTACCGGCACTGCCCATTCCATCTGTTTTCCCGGCAACTGCGTGCGCACGCAGAGCACTGGCACTGGTGAGTCGCCTAATGTGGAGGGCGAGGAGGCTGGCTCAAAGAACAGTATGCAGGCCGAGTGGATACACAACGGTACTTACGGCACTTGCACTGTGACCTATACTATTAAGGTATATAGCTATGATGGCAAGGTGGAAAAAAAGATTGGCAATACATCATTTTGGGTGGATTCCTACTCCTTTCAGGGCGACGGTCCCTCTGTCACCATCAACTATGTGAACGCTGACCCCGCAGGCATAGACAATACCAATGCCGAGACTCAAGAGACGAGCACTGCCTACTACGACCTGCAGGGCCGTCGCATGCCTCAGCCCGGCAAGGGACTCTATATCAAGAAGGCCAAGTTGGCCAACGGTTCCACGAAGACTGTGAAGGTGGTATTGAGATAAAGCATAGGCCTACGGGGCCAACTAAGACAAATCCTAACTAAGACTACGCAGATGAAGAAAACGCTTACGGCTCTTTGGCTGTGCGCAGCCATGGCTCTGACAACGCTGGCGGCGCAGACCGTCGCACAACCCACATTTCACAAACTCTCATACTCTGACAACGCCATAGCCACCAAACTGTCTGACAACGGCAAGTGGGCTGTGGCGCAGGCCGTTTATACCGAGGAACGCAATAGCGGCAAGGCTAAACTGGTGAACACCGAGACGGAGGAATACACCGAGCTGCAGACAGCTGCAGAGGTGACGAGAGACGGTGCATGCCAAGTGACCGACGTGACCGACGACGGTGCCATAGTGGTGGGAGCCTACAAGAATCAGCCCGCCTATTGGGACAAGGAGACGGGCACATGGGCCATGCTTTCCGTGCCAAGCGGACGGAGCGGCGGACTGGTCTATTCGGTTACGCCCGACGGCAAGTATGCTGTAGGCTCGTGCTACGACGCCAACGACGTTTACTATGAGTGCGCCATGATGTGGGACTTGGCCACAGGCGACACCGTGGCCCTCGCCAACCTGCCCACACTCGACATGACACACCAGGACATGAACCAGCAACGCTTCACCGACATATCGGCTGATGGACGCTACCTCGTAGGCTACATGTCATATAGCTACATTCAGCCCACGGCCATCTGCGTGTATGTCTATGACCGACAGACGGCGACCTACAAGTTTGTGGGCTTCACCCCAAGCGACACCGACGCATGGACTCCCGCTGTGGAAGGCATATACTTTGTGCAAGACCCGGTGATGAGTCCCAACGGCAAGTATGTGGGCGTGACGGCCTACATGGTGAAAGAGACTGCCGACAGTGAGACGCTGTCGGAGTATGAGGTGGCTGCGCTCTACGAGGTGGAGACTGGAACCTTCCATTTGTATGACTCGTCAGAAGACCAAGGCTACACAGCCATGGCCATCGATGACCTCGGCACAGTATATGGAGCCACGCCATCGGCCAACCCCGTGCGCGAGTGGTCGGTGCGCTATCAGGGCTTCTGGTATCCCATCAGTCTGATACTTGAACAGAAGTATGGCGTTGACTTCTACAACAAGACAAAATACGACAACACCGGTTCTCCGTTCTCTGTAAGCAGCGACGGCAAGACCGTATGCTCCATGGTTGACGCCAGTGGCAACAGTTATGTGCTCAACATGCCTGAGGCTCCCGTAGCCCTCTGTGCCGACATCAACCTGCTGGAGAACTATGAGGTGACACCCACCGACGGTGCGGCGTTCACCAAACTCAGTACGGTGACCGTGCGCTTCGACCGTCCCATCAAGGTGGTGGGCGGAAGTTCCAGTGCCACGCTCAAGGATGCTAATGGCAATACAGTGCGCCAGTCGAGTGGCTTTGCCATGAGCAGCACCGACAACAGGACGCTGAGCATACGTTTCCGTACCACCACACTCACTGAGGGAGCCACCTACACGGTGGAGATACCGCAAGGCACGGTGTGTGTTGATGGTGACGACACCAAGACCAACGCCGCCATCACCGTTAGTTACACCGGACGCGCCAACACATCGGTGAGGGCCACTGCCATATCGCCCGCCGATGGTTCGGAGATAGCAAAGATAGACAACGGCAGCAACCCCATCATCATAACCTTCGACGCACAGGTGGCAAAGACCGATACGGCCTCTGGCGCACTCATTCGCATGGAGGACGGGACACAGGTGGCAAAGCTCAACGTGTTGGCAAGCGGCAGCAAGGTGGCCGTGTATCCCACTTCCACACAATATCTCTATGAGGGACTTGACTACAAGGTGGTGCTCGGAGCGGGAGCTGTGACTGACCTCACGGGCAGCGGTGCCAATGAGGAGATAAGCCTCAACTACAAGGGTACCTATGTGCGTGAGCTGTCAACCGACGACGCTGTGCTCTTCAGTGACGACTTCGCCAACATGTCACAGTCGCTGCGCACGTGGCTGCGCTATGAGGGCGACCACAACACGCCCGTGAGCGACCTTGACGAATATGGTTTCGACAAGGACAACCAACCGTGGAACTTCTCGTTGCACGACGATGACAACACGTCGGACTACTGTGCTGCTTCGCACTCCATGTACTCGCCGGCAGGCAAGAGCGACGACTGGATGGTGATACCCCAACTGGACATTCCCGACAACAGTTGCAAACTCACGTTCCTCGCACAGAGCTACAAGAAAGCTAAGACCGACAGTCTGAAAGTGGTGGTGTGGGAAAACGAGGAAAACCTCAACTACCTCAGCGACTCCATAATGGCAAGGATGAAGGCCGAAGGCAAGCTTGTGTTTGGCCAATTGCTCACACCTGGTACCAATGAGGGTGCACTGGCCGGCGACTGGACCAGCTATACCGTTGACTTGGCACCGTTTGCCGGAAAGAAGATTTACATTGGTTTCCTCAACGACAACACCGACCAGAGCATGGTGTTTGTTGACAGTGTTGTGGTGAAGCGCGACCTGCCTTATCTGCTCTCGCTCACCAACGATGAGGCTGTGGTGGGCAAGGATAGTATAAACATCAGTGGACGACTCACTGCCAACAACGAAGCGAAGACCTATCAGAGTGTGTGGCTCACACTGTGCGGCACCGACGGTCAAGCCTTAGAGACAGTAGGGGCCGACGGACTCGCACTGGCCAGTGGCAGTCAGTACGACTTCAAGTTCACCAAGCCTCTGCCTTTGCAACTTGGCGAGACCAACAACTTCACTATAAAGGTGCAGCTCGATGACTATTCGGATGTGGCCAAGGCCAGTGTGAAGAACCTCACGTTCAACCCAGTGAAGCGTGTGGTGCTTGAGGAGATGACCGGCACCACGTGCGTGAACTGTCCGCTCGGCATTCTTGCCATAGAGCGTCTGCGCGCCACCTATGGCGACCTCTTCATCCCCATATCCATACACACCTACACAGGCGACCAACTCGGTTCGGGTCTTAGCGGCTACACTTCGGCTCTCGGACTGTCGGCAGCCCCGTCGGGTATCATCAACCGTAGCGGCGTGATAAGTTTCCCCATGCAGAAAGACCCTGCCACTCTCGACTACATATTCAGCAACGGCTACGACCTGTGGGCCGACTATGTGGGTGCGGAGATGAACATTCCGGCCGACGTGGAGCTCAACTCCACCATAAAGGTTGACCCGACAGCCGCCACGTTCGACCTGCCGCTCACCATGCGCTCGGCCATCAACGCCAAGAACCAGAACCTCAACGTGTTTATAGCTGTGGTTGAGGACGGCATAATATCCTATCAGCAGAACAACTTCTCGGGCGTGGCCGATGACAACCTCGGCGACTGGGGGCTCGGTGGTAAGCATGGACAGGCCATAGCCACCTATGTCACTCACGACGACGTGGTGCGCCAGACCTACAGTAACAGCTCTGACTACAACGGCGTGGGCGGCTTCTTCCCACAGACGCTTGTGGCCGGACAGGAATACACCGCCACCATAAGCGGCTTGGCCCTGCCGGAGAACATCAGTACGCTGGCCAACTGCAAAGCTATAGTGATGCTCCTCGATGGCAACACCGACAAGGTGGTGAACGCCGTATCGGTGAAGTTCAGTAGCGACCCTGCAGCAATAGACCAGGCAGTAACCGACAAGGCGCAGTGCCGATTGACACAGGCCAATGGCTATATTGAGGCATTGGCCAACGGTACAGTGACACTCAGTCTCTACTCTGCTGCAGGCACTCTGCTCGGCACCGCCACAGGCAACGGTACTGTTGCACTCCCCACAGCCGGTCACAAGGGCGCGGCCATAGTGAAGGCCACAAGCGGCGGTTCCACAGTGACAAGGAAAGTGGTGCTGCAATGATTGGACACAAATAAGAGAGACGTGTTTCCCGTAACACGCATAAGGACATAAGAAATAAAGATGAAACTATGACACATATTAAAAACAACAATAGGCACGGCCTGTGGCTCAGACTCGCACTGTTCGCTGTGGTATGCATGCTCGGTGCAAAGGCAACGTGTGCCTACGGAAGCGACAAGACCGTAACGAAGATAGTGCTCGACACCGACTACACCATGCCGTTTGGTTCGTCCTACTACTCGTTTGACGCACCCACAACAGGTGTGCTGACCCTCAAGAGCACTGGCAGTGACGTGCCGCGTCCCTGCACCGACGAGACCTTTGCCACGCAAAGCACCGACTACACCTATTCGTCGGGGGCCATCGAGATGAACGTGGTGGCGGGAACGACCTACTACTTCAGCGTGTTCAGCCTTAGTTCGTCTTACAAGTTTCGCGCTACGATGAACACCGTTGACGACAAACTCGACACACTGTCGGTGTCGCCTGCGCCGGGCGGTGAGATTGACATTACCAACACAGTGCCACTGTCGTTGCAGTTCAACAAAGCGGTGAGCACGGGCGACGCCACGATAGTGTCGGGAACCAACAGTGCCACCATCAAGGCCAATGTGCGCAACGACTATGCCTCGTTCAACCTCAAGTCAACCGTGTTTGGGTGGATGAAGGACAATAGCGTCAAGGCTGGCGACAAACTCACGGTGACCATCACCGACATCTGTTCTGCACTCAACAGTGAACAGAAGTTCGGCACCGACGGTACGCTGACGTTGGAATATTACATTCCTGCCATGCCCACCATGCTGGAGAGTAAAGCTGTGCCGGAGAAGTTCCTGTCGTATTGGACACAGGGCGATGCCAAGGGTATCATAACCCTTAACTACGACCACCAACTATCCACCGGGGCCACGGCCACACTAACCTTTGGTAATGTGGAGGACGACAACGAGTTCTACAAGGAGACTGTGCCTGTGGGCATAAACGGCAATACGCTTACGGTTGACCTGACGGGCAAGATACGCACACCGAAATCTATGCTGCCCAACTCGTCGAGTCCTACTGACTATACGTCACTCTTTGTCAGGATTTCCGGCATAAAGGATACCGATGACCGCTTCTGCTATGCTGAAGGACAAAGCTCCTACGGTTCGTTCCAAATATCACTGCCCTATGAGAATGTGGCTAAGGATGTGGCTACGGAGTTCACCCCAAAGTCTGGCTCAGACATAAGCGACGCGGAGACAATAGAACTTTGGATTGCTGGCAAGTCGGCCCTGCTTTACAGTGGCGTGAGTTTCGCTTATACCATTGACGGTGTGCGCAAGACTACTATTGTGAAGAACAGCGACATAACCGAGACTATGGAGAACGACGATGAGTATGCGCTCACCATACCTGTACCGGAGGAGGTAAGGAAAGGCACGGCAGTGCTTGTGTCGTTGGCTGACCTGCAGTTTACCGATGGTCAGGAGCGCGACATCACCGCACGCTACAACACCTTGAAGCTAACGCTCAACAAACCCACAACCACAGAACTGGCTGTGCTGAAGGCGGGCGACGAGATAAACATTGCCACAAACATGAAGGAAAAGGTGGGCCATATGCTCTGCCAGTTGCGCGACCTCAATGCCGCAGATGGTGCAGAAAGCATAGTAAAGCCGCAGGAGGTGATGGTAAACAACGGTGACGGTACGTTCAGCCTCGCACTCACATCGCAGATAGTGTTGATGGTTGGCCATGAGTATGCACTTGACATCGTAGCCTATCGTTCCGCCGCTGACTACACCGCCGGCCTCGAACCTGTCGATACGGCAAGTGTTGTACTTAAAGGCACTGCCGACAGCGCCTTTGTAGCAGGCGTAAAGAGCATATATAGCAATGCTAAAGCTATTGAACACGGCATATACACCATTAGCGGAACCAAAGCAGCCAACGGCAATGACAAGTCCACCATCGACCAACTACCCAACGGACTGTATATCGTTGATGGAAAGAAAGTGACAGTGAGGAAATAGAGTCAGACTTTATACTCGTGCAAACACCTCCACTATGTTGCCATCGTAATCGTTGTGTTCAAACATTCGCACTTGGTCTGTGGGGAGTGAAGGGGCCTCGGTGCCGCCGCCAAGTGCGGCGGGAGCCGTCTCGCGCCTAATCTCGTCCCACAGCCCAGCTTCAATGAAGGAGCGGTGGGTCTTTGCTCCACCCTCCACAATGAGCGACTGCACCCCTTTTGCATATAGGTCGCTGGTGAGCTGCTTCAAGTCGGTGCCGTGACCCAGCACAATGCGCATGGGGTCGCTACCGCTCCAGTGTCGCACGTTGAGTTGCGGATGGTCGCGCTCGTCGGTCACGCGTCCCACGAGAATGGCATCGGCCTCTGCCCTCAGCTTGTGACCCAGCATTTGAGTGAATGGTGTTGACAGCATGACTGGACGATAGTGGTCGTCGATGAAACCATCGGCCGACTGTGCCCATTTGAGTATTATGTAAGGTCTCTGTTGTGTGTTGAACACGATGAAACGGCGGTTAATCCATCGGCACTCCTCCTCCAACACGCCCACCGTGACACTTATGCCCGCGTCGCGCAGCCGTTGTATGCCCCTTCCGCTCACCTTGGCGAAAGGGTCTATGCAACCCACCACTACACGCTTCACACCCTTGCTCACTATCAAGTCGGCGCAGGGCGGAGTCTTGCCGTAGTGGGAGCATGGCTCAAGACTCACATAGAGAGTTGACTGCGGCAGCAGCGGTTCGTCGCACGCCTTTACCGAGGCATAGGCGTTCACCTCGGCATGTCCCTCACCGCAACGTGCATGGTAGCCCTCGCCAATGATGCGTCCGTCACTGCTCACTATCACTGCCCCCACCATGGGGTTGGGCTTTGCCCTCAACATGCCGTTGGCCGCCAGTTGCAGGCACCGCGCCATATACCTCCTGTCTTCACTATCTTGTGTTGTCATCGTC
>CAVHDN010000098.1:0-7527 GCA_963634315.1 Flexilinea sp.
CAGTAAACGACATAGAGAATATGCTTTGTATTTGTAGTGTATTGGGATTGCCTTAATATACTACATATTCCGGAGCATACCCGTTCACTCGCAAATAATGCGGGCAGAACGCTCCTTTTTCCAGAACATATCCGTTCACCCGTGCCGATTTTCAGTTATCTTTTGCACTGTAATCATCAGAAAGAACAGTGCAAAAATGGCAGGAACAGTAAAAGACATGAGCCTAATAAAGCAGGTTCTCCAGTTGAAGCAGTTTGGGGAATCAAACCGCGGCATAAGCCGCCAGCTACCAATCGACAAGAAGACCATCAACGGATACATCAAAACCATGACCATCAACGGGTGGAACATAGACGACATCTTGAAAAAGGATGATCCATCCCCATAATAAGTCGGCTATTGCGTTTCTAACGTCTTACAGCTTTATTCACTTTCGGAATATCATAAGCAATCACCTCTAGCTCTCTGTCCAGTTTTTCTAGTTCGGACTTTGACAGGGCGTAGATGCAGTCAATAGCCAGACGATTTATGGCTATCTTCCGACGTGCAAGGATGGTCTCTTCTCCGCCGATAGAAGGGCTATTTCCTCCGTTCGCTTCCATAAAACGGCTGACTGCATCACGCATGGTGTAATATCCCCAGCCCGTCTTCGTCCAATGAACAAGGGCATCTGCGGCTTCTTTTCTTATTCTGTTATACTCGTTGTCTGTCATAATCATAATTCTTTGTTAGAAGCCCCATGCCGGGATGCAAATCCAGACATAGGTCAAATCATCAAAAGGATGTAATATCATTTGTCAAGAGTGCGATAGGTCTTGAAGGCATTGTCGTTATGGATGAGCGAGTCCAGTTTGTGGTACTCCTTCCGGCCCTGTTCCGTCTGCATGACCTGACGGTAGAACAATCGGTTGGTTCTGTCAAGATCCATAACGATTGACTGGTACCAAGATAAGCAAAACACTATGGATAAGACACTATAGATTGTCACGCCCCAGCACCAACCACTCCACTTGCCAGCAGACTTCTTGAACTTGCCCCACCGATATAAAGCCCAAGTTTTAAATGTGGGAACTGCCCCTCTGTCCGCAGCCAACATCACATTGCCCAAAACCTTGACACAAGACTTCATTTTCTCCGGTTCTTCGTCAGTATCAAATAGCAACACACCAAGATAGCGCATAAAGCGTTGTATAGGGTATGGGTAGTCTGGAGCCCATTCAGCTACCTGTTCTATTGTATTGAAGCCCTGTGCCTCCCGTTTCTTGTCATATTCCTCTTGTCTGCGCTTTCTGTCGTCCTCATACTCCTTGTCGCATCGCACTCTCGCTTTCCTCAATTCTTCAGCATAGATTTTCAGCGTAGTCTGAACCAGCTTCTCGTAATCAGCATTAGAAAGTGACAATTCTTTTGTTAAGTCGTTCTGCTGCCTGACATAACAGAGAGCAGCAACTAATGCACTACGCAGTGCCTCCTTCTTCGGCCCCTCCGACTGCTCATGCTTGTCCGCCTTGGCAGGCAATGCATCTATTAGCTTATCAAAGGAAGTCTTCAGTCCAGCGACTTCATTCTTGGTACCATTCAAAGTACTCTTCAAGTCGTTAATCTCATCTGCGAGTTCTTCCAATACATCATTTTTATTTGCCATAATCAAATGCTTTCAAATGTTACATACGAAGGCCACCTGACTTGCGCTTGCTACGATAGACAGTGTGGCGTCTTTTATACTTATCGTCATCACTCCACCCTTTACTCTGGGAGTTGCCACCACCGCCACCTCCCATAGAGACCGTGTGCTGATAAGGCTCGAAAGCCAGTTCAAGCAACGCATGGATGCCCACATAGACACAGTCGTTAACCACTTCGGCAATATCATTCGCTTCTTTTAGAATTTTGGCGAAAGCTTCGGACGCAATGGGTTCACCAGTGCCAGTGATATCAGGAGCCTCGTACATCTTCGCTTTGGCCTGCGATGGGAAGAGCGAGTCGAAGTCAGGAAAGAGTTCGTCTATCCTCTCGCACTCTCGTAGCGTGTGCGAGTCATACCAGTCTTCACGGCAGTCATCATACATGGCCTTGGCCTGTTCATGGGCTATGGCTATGGGGTTGCCCAACTTGACACAGAGGTTGGCCAGAGTAAGCGACTCGTCAAGCTGCTTGCCGCTGAAAGAAACATCATGGCGCATCTTCGTATTGAAGCCGCCCCGTTTGCCCTTCACCTTATCTTTGGCAATGGTGAACGAAATACCCTCGATGGCCGATGTCTTGAAGTTGAAGCGGAACTGACAACGAATGCCGACTTTCGCAAGGTCCTCCTGAAAATCCCTCCAGTTGTCTGCGACTTCCAGCGACTCGCGGACAGCGTGCATCATCTGGTAGCGGATGACATCCATGGTGTGCAGCCTACGCTCCTTAACCGCCTCCTTGCCTCTTGCCATATATAGCCCATATTCCTGAGTGATGTCACGACAGACCTTGACATTCCGGTCCTTCTCATGTGAGTCGCTTGTGCATCGTCCCTGGTTATTCACCCGATTGACGATGATGTGGACATGTGGATGCTCCTTGTCATGGTGGCGAAAAGCCACGAACTGGTTATCATCGTAGCCCATTCGCTTGAGGTAATTCCTGACTATCTTCCCAATCTTGGCATCGTCCAGACAAAAAGAGTCATTCGGCGAGAAAGAAAGGATGATGTGAGCCACAGGACTCTTGACACGCTGACTGAGTCGGGCATGCATGATAAAACTGTCAATGATTGACTGTTTGTTGGTCAGGTTAATGCCCTCACTTGCTGCCACCAAATTTGCCCCTTTGCGATAGTCATTGACGTAGTCCACCACGCCCCCGAAACCAGAGCCACGAAGTAATTTTCCTATCATAAGCGAACATGATTAGGTTATCCGTTAAGAAGAGAGTCATTTTCTTCCTCTTTCGGTTTGATTTTGAGGCGAGCCTCGTGCAGTATCTTGCAGATGCCGTCTGCAGCTTTCTCACACTTGTCGGCTATGGAATCGAAGCCGGCCCTTCGTGCGGACAGCGCAAGGAAGTTAATGTTTGTGCCTAAGTTGTTCAGGTCACGAACCTCCTTAGCCAATTCCTTAGATACAGGCAGACGGACTACGGCGTTGAGAGAACCTTCGCGGATGTACACACGGATTGCCATATTCTGCCTCTTACGGTTGAGACGTTTCATCTCTTTGGGTGTATAACGGACAGTGATGGAAACACTGCGAACTTCATCTTCGGGAAGAGGCTTGCGCCCACCCGGATTGTTGATTACATGCTTTGTCATTGTTATTATGAATCTGATGAATAATAGTCTATAATGATGTGGTGCTGCCCTTGGCGTTGCATTCCTTGAATGCCCTCTTTAGGGGTAATGGCAGGAGCAAGTCTCAATAGGTGAAACCCTGTGGCTGTGGCTGATGCTCCGCTCGGTCTCAGGGGTTCAGCGTTTTCGGGGTTCGGCAACTCAATGTTTCCGTACTCCGAAAACACAAACTTGCTCCCCTAAAGACATTACAGTTTGCTTCGCACAGATTTCTGTCATAAGAGTGCCCTCGGCAGAGGCGTTCTAACACTCCCTCCATGATGCAGACTTATGCTTTTTGCCCTTCTGCATCATAGCCAGTTGAGTTTCGAAGTCTGCCTCCTGTTCGGGGCTAGGTTCCCACGACTTGTCGCAGGATCCGCCTGACTCAATCCACTTCAACAACTGGTCTTTGAAGAAGTAGAGCGTGTTGCCTCGCTTGTAGAATGGGATGCGCTTCTCCGACGTGTAAGCATAGAGAGAAGACACTTTCTTACGCACGAAGGCACTGGCCTCCTTGATGTCCATAAGAACATGTTGGTCATCATGTGGCGCGCAGTCCAACCTACCGTCAATTTTGTCAAGGCGGTCTAGGACAGTGTTGACTTTTGTGAGCAATTCACCCACTGCACAGGGAAGCTGCTCGAAAGATAATGTAGGTTTCTCGTTCATATATTAACTTGGGGTTAAAGGTTAAACATTAGAGTCGGTGGATGATGACTCGTCCTTCAAACTGATGCGACTTGCAGCATCACGTTTCAGTTCGTCAATCACCTCGGCATATACCTGGGTAGTGGCAATGTTGCTATGGGTAAGCAGTTTGCTCACGGTATAGATATCGGTACCCCCTGCCAGTTGCAAGGTGGCAAAGGTATGACGAAAGCAGTGGAAGGTAATGTGCTTCTTGATGCCAGATGCTGCTATCCAGTCTTTGAGATAGGCGGCGACAGTGTTTGCGGTCAGACCCTTGAACACCTGCCCTACGTCACGCTCACCACAGAGTTGCAATGCCTCTTCGCTGATGGGCAGGATGGCTGCCGTGGATGTCTTCTTGGTGATGATGTCCATCGCCCACCCGCCATCAGCCAGTTTGACGATGTTATCCCAACTGAGACGGATACAGTCAGAGAGACGGAGTCCGGTAAGACAGGAGAAGAGTCCGGCACGACGAAGCACGTCACTCTTGCAGGGTGTCTGCGATAGTTTGAGCAGTTCTTCCCTGGTGAGATACTGGCGTTTGTTGCCATGTCCCTTTGCACGGACAAGTTTCTTGGCGATGTTCTCACGAAGCAGTCCGTCCTCATAGGCAATGGCCAGTACGCACTTCAACTTGACAAGGTTATTGTTGGCGGTAGTAACCATCATGCGCTTGCCGTTGTGCATGCACTTGTCCGATTGCAGGTAGTCGAGGAAGCCTTGGCAGTAAGGTACTGAGAGGTCGCAGAAGCGGCAGTTACCCTTGGTGTAGTTGGAGAAGTGCATATAGGCTGTACCCCAGTTATGGGTGTTGCCACGCTCCTCCATACATTTTTTGAAGTAGTCCAAGAAGCTCTCCTTGCCCTTGCTGCGGTCGAGAAAGCCGAACTCCTCATTGATGATAGATTCCGTCCGGCGACACTTGATGAGTTCCGCCTTCTGTATAATGCTCTTGTTGTACTCCACCTGAAAGTTCTCAGTGGGATTGGTGTAGATATAAAAGCCAAGATACTCCCTGCGAGAGAACTTGCCTGTCCTTGGATTGCGGATGGGTGGATAGAAGTCCAGGTAGAGGGAAGTCTGTCCATTGCTTATCGGTCGTTTCCGCACAGTGACCTTTGTACAAATGTTTGTCATCTTATCTTGTTTTTGTTATGTTCGTTGAATATAATGATTGGGCAATTCGATTGCACATTATGGCTCTTTTAGTCGCTGCAAAGTTAGATTGCCTTTGTAGTAAACCACTCATAGACGAAGAGTTGCGCCCTCAATATTAAGGAGATATAACGGTTAAGTATGAAATTGTACTTATAATTAGACTTTTAGTTCGTCGTTTTCTTCGTTATCTTCATATCTGACATACATTTGGTTCGACATAGGATGCGGTGCTTCCGCTATCCGTTTGCAAAGGTATCGGTCGTTTGCAGTTTTTTTCGATACCCCTTCATTAAACCCCCATATTGAAGGTGATTTCGCCGGATTGGTTCTAATTGAAGACACGATTAGAACCGATATGTCACTCTCGTTTGCCCTTGGTAGAAGCACTGTTCATCTCCGCTCTCTTGCGAGCAGCCTCCCAGTCAGCCTTGAGATAGTAATTGGCTCTGCCGCCCTTCACCTGTTTGATGCGGACTCCATGTGTCTCGGCAAATCTGCGCACCTGCGTCTTGCCCAAACCATAGAACTTCATGATGTCGAAGCAGGAATACCAGTCATCAGAGAGAGACTTTCCCTGTTCCTCATTGTAGAGCCCAATGGCCCTCTTCACCTCGTCTTTCTTGAAGCAGGTTGTGCCCCAGGCATGAACAGACGACAGATTATATCGGTTGCGTACCTCATAGAAGCGTCCATACTTAATGTTGAAGATGCGTAGCACCTCGGCCATGGTGTAATGGGAGTCGTGGGTAATGCCCTCTGGAGCCATCTCTCCGGCCTTGGGTGTCTTGCGGCACTTGGCTTTCTTGTTGGCAGCACCAGTCTCAGGCTTGGATGAAGACACTCTTTCCCTCATGTTCCTATTATTAGATAAAGGGAGGGAAGAAGGGACTTCAACCTGAAAGCCCTGTTCCTCGGCAAGGAGGATAAGATCTTGCAATCTGATTCTTGTCATACGTATACCTAAATTAACTGCTCGTAGCTTGCCGGAGCGAATGAAGCAACGCACGGTTTTGACGCTGGTGCTCACCGCCAGGGCGGTCTCGTGTACCGATAGAAGTACTACCGGAATGTGTGTTGATGTATGCATATTCGACTGTTTTTTGAATTTTGCAGTCACCTGCGTGGGACGGTCCAGGGCGGAAACTTTTTAGAGGAAATAAGGGGAAATAAGGGTACTTAAGATCCCTCCCCTCGAACCGTGTGACCGAGTGTCCGTGGTACAACTGCGGTACAAAAATAGTCGAAATACAAGGAAACGACAAAAACGCATAAAGACGTGTTAACATTTGAATGACGCTGTTTTTTAGGTGGTTATGAGATACGCTTCGTGTTTCCTTCTCTCCGTTTCGAAGCGTTATGATCCGACTTTAAACCATCGAAAAGGACTTGCCGGACCCTGACGGGCCAAGACAGAAGAAATTGGAGTTGTCAGTGAGTTTTCGTTTCCCTTCCTTTCCACTGATGTCAATGGCAACGGGAACTCCCTGCCGGTCGGTATAGTAGACTTTCAGAGGTGTGTCCTCGCTCTTTGGCAGTTTTTCCTTGTACATGAGACAACTGGCGGCATCGCTCAACGTTAGAAAACGGTCGTAGTCCTTGTTCAAGCTATAGCAGTTGCCGGGGAACGTGCTGACAAACAGTTCCAACTGATTGTATGCCCGTTGACTAATCTGAATGCCTATACGCCCGAAGGTGTTCTCAAGATGGTTAGTGCATTTCTGGAGATCGGCGCCGGCCTTGACTGTAACCACAAGGTTGAAATGACAATAGACAAGTTGCTTGTTCTCCCTCGCAATGAGTTCTTCCACCTTCTTGATGTCTTCCACTGCTATGAGATTGCTCGGATTGGGCAAGGATGCATGACGGTTCTTTTTCTTGGCCAGTTTGCTGAGTTCCTGCTTCTGGTTCGGCAACATGATGACTTGATTGAATACTACGCTTTGGGCTTCCGGAATGTTGTCTATCATAGCCATCAAGTCAACGGGCATAGTGATGTTGTTCACCTCGATATTGGTATAAGGACGAATAAGGCTGGGCAATACGATGCTGTCTACGTCAACAAGACTGTATATCTTGCAGTTTCTGTCGCCCATACCAATCTGTTCGTCTGTTACCTTGAAGTTATTGAACGGCACATCCTTGTCGGTATAGTTCTGGGCAAGATACTGGTCAACGAAATGCTTGGCTTCGTCAGCTGAAAGGAATCGTGATGCAATGCCTCGGTCACGAAGTTGGTCACGCACTTTCCCTGTCTTGACAAGGAAGTCTTTCCATTTTTTGTCATCATAACTGAACAGGCGGTTCTTTTGGCTCACCTGCAAAGTTCCGTGTTTGACGTGAAGTGAATTTTCAGCCACTGTGGT
>CAVHDN010000099.1:0-7527 GCA_963634315.1 Flexilinea sp.
GTCACTAGGTGATGGGACGAGACATCGTTCAGAAGCTGTTGTTCCGAAGCATTCTGATAAAGCGGTGCGGTTAAATCGGGAATAGTTGCGGTGCGCCTCGCCGCTGCAATGAAAATTTAGAGGATAAGGCGACGGTTGGTGGTTTGGGTCTTGCCGCCGCACGAAAACGAAGTCCAGAATAAGCATGTAGAAAGCGTATGGTTTCCCTGTTTGGACGAGGGTTCGACTCCCTCCAGGTCCACATTTAGATGTCTATATGACTTGCTTCCTGCTGCGGCTCCGAAGGTTGGACACGAAAAGTGATTATTAAAGAACTAAGGAGCTATACCTATGGAATAAGGGTGCTATACATATGGAACTAAGGAGCTAAACATATAGAACAAAGAATCTAAACGTATTGTATAGACAAAATAAAAGTAAGCGATAGGCGTAGTCAAATGCATATCCACGCCTATTGTCGCTTACTTCAACGATTTCCTGTTTATTTCAGCTTACTTCAACAAATCGGGACGCAACCGCCCAGTGCGCTCCAAGGCTTGGTTCATTTCCCATTCCTTTATCTTGGCCTCATTGCCACTAAGCAGAATGTCTGGCACACGCCAGCCCTTGTAGTCGGCAGGGCGTGTGTAGATTGGCGCGGCGAGCATGTCGTCCTGAAAGCAGTCTGACAGTGCGCTTTGGTCGTCGCCTATCACTCCTGGCACAATCCTTACTATAGCGTCGGCCATCACTGCGGCTGCTAGTTCACCTCCTGTGAGCACATAGTCGCCTATGGAAATTTCACGTGTGATGAGGTGGTCGCGAATGCGCTGGTCTATGCCTTTGTAGTGACCGCAAAGTATTATGATGTTGCCGCACATCGACAGGTCGTTGGCCACGTGCTGGTTGAATTGTTCCCCATCGGGCGAGGTGTAGATTACCTCGTCGTAGTCGCGCTCGGCCTTAAGTGCGGAGATGGCGCGGTCGATAGGTTCGCACTGCATGACCATGCCGGCAAAGCCTCCGTACGGATAGTCGTCCACGCGCCGCCACTTGTCGGTGGTGTAGTCCCTAAGGTTGTGCAGATGTATCTCGGCAAGTCCTTTTTTTTGTGCCCTCGCGAGTATTGACTCGTGTACGAAGCCCTCAATCATTTCGGGCAGAACGGTTATTATGTCTATCCTCATGTCTGTTGCTGTGTGTGAAATTTGTCAGAGCGTGCCTTTGGTGCTTGGCAGCTCGAAATGCTGTATGTCGCGTTTGACGGCCATGCGCAGACTACGGGCAAGGGCCTTGAATATGCCCTCAATCTTGTGGTGCTCGTTACTGCCCTCAGCCTTTATGTTCAGGTTCATCTTTGCACTGTCGCTTAGGCTCTTGAAGAAGTGGAGGAACATCTCCGTGGGCATCTCGCCTATCTTCTCGCGTTTGAACTCCGCATCCCATACCAGCCAAGGCCGTCCGCCGAAATCCAAGGCCACGGAGCAAAGACAGTCGTCCATGGGCAAGCAGTAGCCGTAGCGTTCTATGCCGCGCTTGTCGCCCAAGGCTTTCAGCAGACACTCGCCCAAAACAATGGCCGTGTCTTCTATTGTGTGGTGCTCGTCAACGTAGAGGTCGCCCTTGCATCTCACAGTGAGGTCCATCATGCCGTGCTTGCCTATCTGCTCCAGCATGTGGTCGAAGAAGCCCAAGCCAGTAGCTATGTCGCACTTGCCGGTGCCGTCGAGGTTGAGGCTCACGTATATGTCGGTCTCCTTGGTGGTGCGTCTGGCTTCGGCTGTGCGCTCTCCGGCAAAAATCAGTTCGGCTATCTTGTCCCACGACAGTCCGTCTTTGCCCAGTATGAGGGCCTTGCATCCAATATTCTCGGCAAACTGGCGGTCGGTGTCGCGGTCGCCGATGACGTAGCTGTGGGCAAGGTCGCAGTCGGCATTGTCCATGTATTTGCGCACAAGACCCGTAGCGGGTTTGCGTGTCGGAGCGTTGTCCTCGGGAAAGTGGCTGTCAATGAGTATGTCGTCGAAGGTCACTCCCTCGCCCTCAAGGGTTTGCAGCACGAAGTTGTGCACTGGCCAAAACGTGTCCTCAGGAAAAGAATCCGTGCCGAGGCCGTCTTGATTTGACACCATCACGAATTTGAAGTCGGTGTGTGCGCGCAGAAAGCTTAGGTTGCGCATCATTCCCTTGGTGAATTTCAGCTTGTCAAAAGAGTCTATCTGCTCGTCGGCCGGCTCTTCTATGAGCGTTCCGTCGCGGTCAATGAATAGTAAGCGTGTCATTGTGTTGGTTTGTTATTTCGTTTTTGTAGCGTTTGCGCTCGCTTTCCTGTGTGTCTATGGAACCATACATGTAGTACAGCGGAAACAGGGCGGAGAGCCTTATGTAGGCTTGGACAAAGCCTGACAGAAGGAATATGGCGGCTGTGAGTGCAGTCATGTGGTTGGGCATGCCCGACGGGTCACCGTTGGCCACGCCTACGTTCGACTGCATGTTGGCCTCTGTTAGTATTACCGCCGGTTGCTGCAACACGTAGGAGGCCATGAGTACTATTGCAGCACACGACACAACCACAACGATCATGTAGCCCAGGTGGCGCATGGCTGGAAGATAGTCGGTCTTAAGGAGAGGCCAAAACTTCTCGCTGTCGTTCATCACATACTTAATGGCCACAAAGAGTGTTGGTAGCAGCACAAGCCAGACGACTATGGCCACTATGGCTGTGAGTGCAGTCCATACGTAGTGGCCTCCTGGTTGGGCAAGCACGTGGCGCAACTTGAGGACATACCACAACAGGAGTGTGATGGCCGGTATGGCGTGCAGAAGCAAGACCGACAACACTGCTTTTAATGTGCGCCATGTAGTGTGGCGGTCAATGTAGGGCTTCCATCGCCTTGTGTCCATAGTGCCTGTTGTCTTGTGGCTTCGCAATAGCGAAAGACCGCATGAGTAGAACACCGTCTCTATCAGGCCGCCCACCACAACTAGCAGTGCAATGGCGCCCATGAGCCAAAGTTGGTTGGTGTCTATGGTTGGTGCTGGAGTCCCTTGTCGCATTTGCTCCACCATGACGGTGGGCATCTTCACCACAGCTATCACGCCCAATGCCGCGAAGCACACCGAAAAGAGTAATGCGGGGAGCCATGTAGAGCGGAAGGTGTTGCTGAAATTGGTCGTATATAACCCGACCCCTAACTTTATGCTTGCCCCTACGCTGTGACTCTTCATGGCAGAGGCTTCTGCTTGTTTTTCCATCATATGCAGTGTTTTTGTTGCAAAACGATATTTCTACTTCTTTTATAATATGAAGCGCAAAGTTAGCCTTAATTTTTGAAAGGGGGGCTTTTTCCTTGGAAAAACTATCGCTATCTGCCTTATGTTATTGCGCATACTGTCTGAACATGCTGATATAGGGTTAGTTTTTTGCCATGTTTCAATCTTATTACTTTGTTGTTTTCTTGTGCAATTAGAAAATAAGGTGTAAATTTGCAGCCAACAAACCCGATTTTTAGAAAATGAAACTTAAAAGACAACTAATTTTGCCTTTTGCCTTAATGGCATTTATGTTGTTGTTTGACAGTTGCTCAAGCACAAAGAACGTAGCTTATTTCCAAAACAGTTCTTCGGTAAACCTTGACTCGTCAATGGTGCTTTACGATGCCCGCATCATGCCAAAGGACATTCTGACCATAACAGTGAGTACTTCCGACGGCGATGCTGCCGCTCCATTCAATATGACTGTGAACACGCCCTTGACGCAAGGACAGCGCAGCACCTACAGCCAACCTTTGCTGCAAAGCTACTTGGTTGACAATGAAGGTAACATCGATTTTCCCAAAGTGGGGACAGTGCACCTTGGTGGACTGACAAAGTCCCAGGCTGAAAAGGTTATATACGACAAGATCATTCCCTACATGAGCGAGTTGGAAAAACCAATCGTGACAGTGCGTATGAGCAACTACAAGATATCGGTGTTGGGTGAAGTGACGCGTCCGGGTATGTATTCTGTGAGCAACGAGAAGATAAGCATCCTTGAGGCTCTCGCCCAAGCCGGTGATCTCACCATTTATGGTGTTCGCACCAACGTGAAACTCATACGTGAAGACGCAACAGGAAAGAAGTCAATACACGTACTGAACCTAAACGATGCTAGTCTGATAAACTCACCTTATTATTATTTACAGCAAAACGATATCGTTTATGTAGAGCCCAATAAGGTGAAAGCGCAGAACTCAAGCGTGGGTAGCATGACAACATTATGGTTCTCGGCGACATCGATACTCATTTCATTGACATCGTTGCTTTACAACATTTTGAAATAAGAACACACGTTGAGGGGAGAACGGAACGAAAGCCGTTCCCCCTTCTGTTTATTTATAAGGTCTTATCTAAAAAAACATACTGCTATAAATGTGCGGAATAGTTGGCTATATAGGTGACAAAGATGCCTATCCTATACTCATTAAAGGGCTTCGCCGCTTAGAGTACAGGGGATATGACAGTGCGGGAGTGGCCCTCATCAACTCCAATGGCAATCTCAATATATGCAAGGCCAAGGGCAAGGTTGACGACCTCGTGGCGTTTTGCAACGACAAGGACACGTCGGGCACTGTGGGTATAGCCCATACCCGCTGGGCCACTCATGGAGAGCCGTCGGCAGTAAACGCCCATCCGCACTACTCGCAGTCGAAGAACTTAGCCATAATCCACAATGGCATAATAGAGAACTATGCCGACTTGAAGAACAAGCTGATGTCGAAAGGCATAGAGTTTCGTTCCGACACCGACACTGAGGTGCTCGTGCAGTTGGTGGAATACATACAAGAACGCAAGAGCCTTGACCTGCTGACAGCTGTGCAACTGGCTCTTCATGAGGTGATTGGCGCTTACGCCATAGCCTTGCTCGACGAACGCGACCCTAACCAGATAATAGCGGCACGCAAACAAAGTCCCCTCGTCGTGGGTATTGGTGACAATGAGTTTTTCCTTGGCTCCGACGCAAGTCCCATTGTGGAATATACCGACAAAGTCGTGTATCTTGAGGATGGCAACATTGCGGTGATACGCCGTGGAGAGGAACTGAAGGTTGTAAACATACTCAACCGCAAACTGAACCCGGAGATACAGACTGTGGACATCAACCTTGGTCAGATAGAAAAGGGAGGCTACCCACATTTCATGCTCAAGGAAATATTTGAGCAGCCAACTTGCCTGACTAACTGCATGCGTGGACGCGTCAATGTAGATACGGACAATGTTGTGCTTAGTGCGGTGATAGACTATAAGAAGCAACTTCTCAATGCCAAACGTTTCATAATTGTGGCATGTGGCACGTCGTGGCACGCTGGACTCATAGGCAAGCAGACCATAGAGAGCCTTTGCCGCATACCCGTAGAGGTGGAGTATGCTTCGGAATTCCGCTACCGCAATCCTGTGATAACAAGCAGCGATGTTGTCATTGCCCTCTCGCAGAGTGGCGAGACCGCCGACACGCTTGCAGCCATAAAACTCGCCAAAGAGAATGGGGCCTTCATCTATGGTATCTGCAATGCCATTGGGTCAAGCATACCGCGAGCCACCGATACGGGGTCGTACATACACGTAGGCCCAGAGATTGGGGTAGCCTCAACAAAGGCTTTCACTGGACAGGTCACCGTGCTTTCCATGCTTGCTTTGGCTTTGGCCAAGGAAAAGGGGACGATAAGCAAAGAGTCATATTTGCGTGTGGTGAAGGAACTGCATGCCATCCCAGCTAAAATGGAGGAGGTGTTGAAGTTGAACAACCGCATATCTGACCTTAGCCGCACATTTACTTACGCTCGTAATTTTCTCTACCTTGGGCGTGGGTATAGTTATCCTGTGGCTTTGGAAGGAGCGTTGAAACTTAAGGAAATCAGCTATATACATGCCGAAGGCTATCCTGCTGCCGAGATGAAACATGGTCCAATAGCCCTTATTGACTCGGATATGCCTGTTGTCGTGATTGCCACACATAATGCAATGTATGAGAAAGTGCTCAGCAACATTCAAGAGGTTAAGGCACGCAAGGGCAAACTCATTGCCATAGTGACCGCTGGTGACGACACTATAAGCCGAATAGCCGACGAGGTGCTGGAGGTGCCCGACACAATAGAGTGTCTGGAGCCGTTGCTGACCACCATCCCGTTGCAGCTACTGGCCTACCATATTGCAGTGTGCAAAGGGAAAAACGTTGACCAACCACGCAACTTGGCAAAATCGGTCACAGTGGAGTAGGGGATCTCTATGGATTTATAAATAAATGGGGAATACATAATAAATGAACGTTTCTCGTCAACAATAAGTGGCAAAGCGGAATTGATTGTGTAATGCCTTGGCAAGGAAACGAACATGTATATGAACTATAACGGGCAAACTGAATGGAGCAATTGAAACATGAGTGCGGTGTGGCGATGATACGCCTTTTGAAACCGCTCGAATACTATCAGCGCAAATACGGCACATGGATGTACGGGCTTAACAAGCTCTATCTTATGATGGAAAAACAGCACAACCGTGGGCAGGAGGGCGCAGGCATGGCATGTGTCAAGTTGGACACTACACCTGGTCATGAGTATATGTTTCGAGAAAGAGCCATGGGTTCCAACGCCATAACCGAAATATTCAGCAATGTGCAGAAGGGGTTCAAGGGACTTACAAGCGAGCAAATGTCAGACGCAAGGTTTGCCAAAGACAACCTTCCCTTTGCGGGAGAACTCTATATGGGCCACTTGCGCTACTCTACAACAGGAAAATCCGGCTTGCAGTATGTACATCCATTTTTGAGAAGAAACAACTGGAGAGCGAAGAATCTCTGTTTGTGCGGAAACTTCAATATGACAAACATTGACGAGGTATTCCAAAAGATAACTTCGCAGGGGCAATGCCCACGCATTTATTCCGACAGCTACATAATGCTGGAATGGATGGGCCATCGCCTCGACAGAGAGGTGGAACGCAATTTCGCCGATGCCAAAGAACAAGGGTTGGAGGGGCTTGCCATCACCGACTATATCGACAATAACGTGAATGTGGCCAATGTCCTCAAGACCACTATGCCCGACTTTGACGGAGGATATGTGGTGTGTGGACTCACTGGCAGCGGGGAAATGTTCTCCATGCGCGACCCTTGGGGCATACGTCCGGCGTTCTACTACCGCAACGACGAAATTGTGGCTGTGGCCAGTGAGCGTCCCGTGCTTCAGACGACATTCGACCTTGAATGTCACGACATACAGGAATTGCAGCCTGGTGAGGCTGTTGTGGTTGGGCGAAACGGAGACTGCCGCATTGAGCGCATAATGGAAGCCCGCGGCAATTCGGCTTGTTCGTTTGAACGCATCTACTTTAGCCGAGGCTCCGACCGAGACATTTATTTGGAACGCAAAAAACTTGGAGAATTCCTCACAGAGCCCATACTGAAGGCTGTGGATTATGATGTGGCCCACACCGTGTTCTCGTTCATTCCAAATACAGCTGAGGTGGCCTACTATGGAATGCTTGGCGGTTTCAAGAGGTATATCAACGAAC
>CAVHDN010000100.1:0-4308 GCA_963634315.1 Flexilinea sp.
GCTCAACCCCCTCTACCTCAGCTATAGCCGTAGCCACGGCATTGCCTATAGGCTCAAGCTCGGCGCGCAGTATATCATCTCGCCAACAAAGAGCATTGCCATAAACCCCAACCTTGGCTACAACTTCAAGATTAGGCAACTGTTCTTAAATGCCACTGCGAGATTTACTTACAATTCCAACAAACAACGGTGGGTGGAACTGATGGTGGCCAACGGCAACAGAATAGCCAATTCGAGCGTGCTCGACAAGATAAAGAGCGAAAGCAAGGACACCATCAACTTTGACGCACTCAACCTGAACTACTTCAACGACGACATGGTGAAGCTGGCATGGAACACGACCATAGGCCGGAGGCTGAACATAAACGCCGGAGCGGTATATCACGTGCGCAACGCAGTGAACAAGTCATCGATAATAGAAGCGGGCGAGCCGACGACCTACTACAGCTTTGCACCTTTCATCACCGCCACCTACACGCCATACCCCATGGGGCCGGTAATCACCTGCAACTATGAGCGAGGCGTACCACACCTTCTCAGGTCGAACACCGAATATGAGCGATGGGAGTTTGACGCATCGTTCAGCAAACGGCTACCGTGCATGCGACGCTACTCACTGCGCGTAGGCGGAGGTTTCTACACCAACAAGGAGAATGTGTATTTCGTTGACTTCGACAATTTCCACGACAACTATCTGCCAGGCGGATGGGACGACGACTGGACAGGCGACTTTCAACTGCTCAACAGTCAGTGGTACAACGCCTCGCGCTACTACCTTCGCGCCAATGCATCGTATGAGTCACCGCTAATCATGCTCACTTGGCTTCCTTTGGTGGGCAAATACATTGAGATGGAGCGGTTCTATTTGAGTACATTGCAAATTGAGCACACACGTCCCTACTTCGAACTTGGATACGGACTCACCACCCGCTATTTCTCCGTTGGTCTCTTCGGCAGTTTCCTCAACGGCAATTTCCATGAGTTCGGCAGCAAGTTCACCTTCGAACTGTTCCGCAAATGGTAGCTAAAAGCTGAAAGGGTATAAGCAAAGCCGCACAGACGGCTGTTTAGACCACCCATGCGGCTTTGCTTCGTTTGCGGCGATTGTTGCACCGCCAATATATTACTCAAGTCCAAACAGGGCTTTCAAGCCTCCGTCAACTCCAGAGAAGCCCATGAAGGCAAGGCTCAACAGTCCTGCAGTCACGAGCACTATGGCCATGCCACGCATGCCCTTAGGCACATTGGCAAACTCCAACTGTTCGCGCAAGCCTGCAAACACGATGAGGGCGAGTGCGAAACCAAGGGCTGTGGAGAAGGCATATACAATGCTCTGCAAAATGTCGTAGTCTTTCTGTATCACGAGAATGGCCACACCAAGCACGGCACAGTTAGTCGTGATGAGCGGGAGAAATATGCCCAAAGCTTGATAAAGGGCCGGCGACACCTTCTTCATCACTATCTCTACCATCTGCACCAAAGCTGCTATGACGAGGATGAAAGCTATGGTCTGCAGGTATTGCAGGCCAAAGGGATCGAGCACAAGCTTCTGCACCAGGTAGGTCACTATAGTGGCGAGCGTGAGCACAAAGGCCACTGCCGCGCCCATGCCAAGGGCTGTGCTTATCTTCTTCGACACGCCCAAAAACGGGCAGATGCCGAGAAACTGCGACAGTACGATGTTGTTGACAAAAATGGCTGATATGAAAATCAATAAGTATTCCATGGTCTATGCTTTCTTTAGTTTGTTGACAATGGCGATAAGGTAGCCGAGTGTGATGAATGCTCCGGGAGGCAACACAAAGAGCAGTATGTTGCACGTCTCTGGCAACAGCACGTAGCCGAATATTGAGCCGGCTCCGAGCAACTCGCGCACTGCGCCGAGCAAGATGAGGGCGAGGGTGAAGCCAAGGCCTATGCCAAGGCCGTCGAAAAGACTTTGCACGGGTCCGTTCTTGCAGGCGAAGGCTTCGGCGCGGCCGAGAATGATGCAGTTTACCACAATCAAGGGAATGTAAAGTCCGAGCGACTTATACACTTCAGGCACATAGGCCTGCATGCACATCTGCAGCACTGTTACGAACGAGGCTATCACCACCACGAACACTGGTATGCGCACCATGTCGGGGGTGAGGTTCTTTATGAGCGAAATGGCCATGTTGGAGCAAATGAGCACGAACATCGTGGCCAGCCCCATCGACATGCCGTTCATCGCTGAGGTCGTTGTGGCCAGCGTAGGACACATGCCGAGCAGGAGCACAAACGTTGGGTTCTCCTTTATGATGCCGTTAAGCAATATTTTCATGTAGTTCATATGCGTTATCTTTTATTCCTTTTTACACAAGTTCAATCGTCTTCGTCTTGTTCTTCACTTGCCTCATGACGCTTGGTGGCTCCGCTCTGTGCGTCAACGCTCTTCTCGGCATAAGCCGCGTAAGCCTGGTTGACAGCCTTGAGGAAGGCTCGTGAAGTGATGGTGGAGGCTGTTATGGCATCGATGTCGCCACCGTCTTTGGTCACGGTAAGCGGTTTGTCGCTATCCATCTCTTTGCCCACAATGCATCCCTTGCCATCCTTTTGGAACCATTTGTCGGCCTTTGCTCCTAATCCCGGAGTCTCAGCCGTCTGAAGGATGGTGTAGCCCAGCACCTTGTCATCGGAACTGAAGCCCACGAGCACCTTCAAGTCTCCGCCAAAGCCGCCGATAGTGCTCTCTACAGCAGCGCCTAGACTCTTGCCTGTGGCATCGGCGGTCTTGTGCACCACAAATACATATTCCTTGCCACCGATGGTCTGCTTCACCGTGTCACTACTAAGCACTTTAATGTCATCCACACCCATCACGCTCTTTATTCCGGCGGCAAGCGAAGCTGCGTCTTGTTCTTTAATGGGTTCTTTGGTCACATCGTTGCACCATGCCAGTATGCCGCCCACTATTACAGCCACGGCCACGAGCACGATTACCATGTTGGAGAATGTTGATTCTAACTTTTTCATTTGCCTGATGCCTCCCCGTAACGTTTTGGTTTGATGTAAGTATTTATGAGCGGCGTGAAAGCGTTCATTATGAGAATGGCGAACGACATGCCTTCCGGATAGCTTCCCCAGTTGCGTATAACCACCGTGAGCACGCCTATGCCTATGCCGTAAACAATCTGCCCCTTGGCACACATGGGCGAGGTGACATAGTCGGTGGCCATGAAGATGGCGCCGAGCATGAGTCCGCCGCTGAGTATCACAGCCACGGGCGAGGCATAGACGGGACTGGCCAAATGAAGCAGACCGCTGAACACGAACACTGTGGCTATGATGCTCACAGGTATGTGCCAGGTGATTATCTTTCTCCAAAGCAAGAACGCCAGTCCGAGCAACAGAGCCAGAGCGCACGCCTCACCAATGGTGCCTGCACCGCCAACTGCATCATTGCCGAGAAGCATATGGAATGAGTCTGGAAGCTGGTTGAGCAAAGAGGCATCGCCAGTCTTTATGGCAGTCTTCATCACGCTCAGCGGCGTAGCAGCCGTCTCCGCGTCAAGATAGCTTGCCAACTGTCCCACCTTAGGCCAAGAGGTCATCTGAGCAGGAAAGCTCACCAAGAGAAAGCAACGACCCACGAGGGCGGGGTTGAAGACATTGCTGCCCAAGCCTCCAAAGGTCATCTTGCCAACACCGATGGCCACAAGGGCACCGAGAATGACAATCCACACAGGAATGTTCGACGGTAGATTGAAACCGAGCAACAGCCCCGTGAGTATGGCGGAACCGTCGCAAACGGTGTTGGAGGCATTGACCAAGAGATACTTGTTGATGGCCCATTCAAACACTACGCAGGCCGCAACGCTTGTGCAGCACACAATGGCCGAGCCAAGGCCAAAGTAGAGGAACGAGACAAGCAGTGCCGGGACAAGCGCTATGATTACCCCGTACATGTTACGCTCCACGCTATCTGCCCCATGCGCATGGGGCGACAAAGAAACTATAAGTTTTCCCATTTCTTTCTGATTTTATTTTTTGGCGTTGCGGGCTTTTATAATGCCCATTACTGTTGATTTGCCGATACGTATGTTGTCGAGTATCGGACGGTGGGAGGGACAAGTGTACTGGCAGGAGCCGCACTCAATGCACGAAGTTATTGCTTCGGCCTCGGCTTTCTCCCAAAGATGGTGAGCCGAAACGGTGGCGAGCAGGAACGGTTCAAGCCCCATAGGACATGCACCGACACACTTGGCGCATCGTATGCACGGTTGTGCTGGTTTGCGGCGTGCCTCGTCGGCGGCAATGATGGTCACACTGTTGCTACCCTTGCAC
>CAVHDN010000100.1:4318-7525 GCA_963634315.1 Flexilinea sp.
CCCTTGCACACTGGGACTGTCGCCGTGGTCAACGCCTTTCCCATCATCGGTCCGCCACCAAGCAGTTTGTTGTCGCCTTCGGGCATTCCTCCGCACTGCTCAATGAGGTCGGCCATTGGCGTACCCATGCGCACTAAGAAGTTGCCAGGACTCTTCAAGCGCTTGCCCGTTACTGTGGTGTAACGCTCAAACAGCGGCTTATGCTTCATCACAGCCTGATATACAGCGAATGCCGTTGCCACGTTCTGTACTATAGCACCCACGTTGACAGGTATGGCAGGAGGAGCAGGCACCTGACGGCGTATCACCGCATCAACAAGTTGCTTCTCGCCACCCTGGGGATAGCGTTGCTTCAACGGTACCACTTCTATATTCGAGCCTGCGAGTTTCTCCTCAAATAAAGCTATAGCCTTGGGCTTATTGGTTTCTATGCCTATATAGCCTTTGTTCACCTTGGCCGCCTTCATCAGCAGCTCCACGCCAACGATAATCTCGTCGGCATGCTCCATCATCAGACGGTAGTCGGAAGTGATGTACGGCTCACACTCCACACCATTTATTATCACGCACTCTGCCTTTGCCGTTGGTGGAGGACAAAGTTTGATGAATGTGGGGAAACCTGCACCGCCCATACCAGTGACTCCAGCCACCTTTATGCGCTCCACTATCTCCTCGGGAGTGAGTTCTTTGTGGGCTTCAAGTGTCTCCAAGTCGGTCGAGCGGTCTATGCTCTCTTCCCACTCGTCACCTTCCACATTTATTATTATGGCTGGCTTGGCATAGCCCGATGCATCAATGATATTGTCTATCTTGGCCACCGTACCCGATACCGACGAGTATATCGGAGCAGATACGAAGCCACCTGCCTCGGCTATCATGGTGCCCACCTTTACCTTATCGCCTTTCGTCACCACTGGCCTTGCCGGTGCACCGATGTGTTGCGACAGTGGGAAAAACGCCTGCTTGGGCAGTTCGGCAACCTTGGTCGGCATTTCAGCCGTCAACTTGTTCTCTTCCGGGTGTATGCCACCTATTCTGAATGTTCTTATCTTCATGGTTCTATGACTGCTTTTCAGACGTTACTGGTTTTACTTCCGTCTCCACGGCTTCTGCCTTAGGCTTTGGTGTGGGGAAATTGACCGCCACAATAGCGTGGGTGGGACACACTGCAACACACTTGCGACAAAGTCGGCACTTGGTGTAGTCGATGTACGACAGGTTGCCCTCCACAGTGATGGCCCCAAACGGACATTCTTTCTCACACTTGCCGCAGCCTATGCAGGCAACCTTACAGGCTTTCATTGCCATGGCTCCTTTGTCCTTGTTGCGGCAGCTCACATAGACGCGACGTCCTTTCACACCCTTCTTCCTCAGTTCTATGAGATGTCGGGGACATGCCTTGACGCAAGCACCGCACGATGTGCAGAGGTTTTCATCGACCTCGGCCATCTTTGTCTGTAGGTTAATGCTTATTGCGCCGAAGTTGCAAGCCTCAACGCAGTCACCACACCCGAGACATCCATAACCGCAAGCAGTCTCACCTGCACCGCAAGCATTCATAGCCGCACACGTTTGCAGACCTGAATACTCCACTATGCGTGGACGGTTCTCGCATGTTCCGTTGCAACGTACCACTGCCACCATAGGGTCAGTGTTGGCTATGGCCATGCCGAGCAAGTCGGCAATCTTGCCCATGGTCTCTTGTCCGCCAACGGGACATTTCAGTCCGTCAAGGCTGCCTGCGTCAGCACCCTTGACCAAGGCACCGGCAAGTCCCGAACAGCCAGGGAAGCCACACCCTCCACAGTTGGCTTGCGGCAACAATGCGGCCACCTCGCCTATGCGTGGGTCTTCTTTCACGGCAAACTTCTTGGAGCAGACGTACAGCACTGCTGCCGAAACAAGGCCTATTGCCCCAAGCACAATCACCGCAATCAAAATGAAATTCATATATCTACTTGTTTTAGTTAATTATTCTCTTCCATCAATGGTAAACACAACACTGCGCCCTACCTTGTCTTTTAGGCAATAAAGCAGCACATAGTATGGCGAAAGCGAGGCTATGGATGCACAGCCAGCCAACACATCATTGTCTGTCACAGTGAACACGATGGCCAACACCGTCACTAATAGGACAAACGGCACACCGAAACTGAGAAGCAACGCTTTGGCAACTACCGACTGCGAGGCCGACACGGACACCGTGTCACCAACTTTCAAGCCGTCAACCTCCACTCGGGCAACATCAATGTGCTTGACCTTACTCTCAGAGGCATTGCAATGTCCGGCTATCTTGCACGACGCACAAGCAGAAGTCTGCACAATGCGTACCCTTACACCCGCCTTGGATATTGTCTCAACAACTCCAGAATGTCTAACCTTGCCTGTCATGTTATTCATTTAGAGTATTTGCAGATTTGCAAACTCCACATTACACTGCAAAGGTAGTACTATATCCCGAACAGCACAATAAAAAACAGGGCTATTTCCATAAATTATCCGTAATCGTTTGCGAGTATTCGATTCTTTTTTTATACTTTTGCCAAACACAAAAGGAAAAAGAAATGAAAGAGACCGAACAGACATTACAACAAATCGAACGATTTATAAGGAAAGTGACCGACAAATTTCCTCCCGTAGTAGATGCCACTCAGTTGACCGACATCCACCTTAGGGCCAATCAAGAGACGGGCGAGCTTGTGGCGTTCGACGATGACGACAACGAAATCACTCGCTCTGTCATTGAGCAATGGATAGGAAACACCGACGATGAGTTCTATTCGGCCATAACAACCATCATACGCAAGTGCATTGAAAAGAAGAAAAACTTAGTGGAAAACATGTCCATAATAAAGCCGTACGCTTTTGTTCTGGAGGATGACGACAAGGAAAACATTGCGGAATTATATGTGATTGACGACGACACGGTCATCATTGACCCCGATATGATGCCGGAGCTTGATAAGGAACTTGATGCCTTTCTTGACAACCTGCTCAAGGACGAGTGACAAGACATGAAATAAAAGGATTCAGGGGCTATTGTGATTCACCACGATAGCCCCTGAAATTTTATATGGTGGGTTCCTTAACAAGTAGGGTGTAAAGTCAAAAGCTGCAGGGCAAGCGAGACTTGGCGTTCTCCATATTCTACATGCTCGTGGTGTTGTGTCTTGTATCGTTCATCTTCCTGTTCTCGGTTATGAAGAA
>CAVHDN010000101.1:0-7446 GCA_963634315.1 Flexilinea sp.
GCTTTATGCTAACGCTGAGCATCAGTGCTCCGCGCCGTCCGTCCTGCGCCACCTCACGGGTGGAGTTGCTGTAACGCTCCATGAACGGCACAAGACCTGTTGATGTGAGGGCCGAGTTGTTCACGGGAGCACCTTTCGGGCGCAAGTGTGACAGGTCGTGGCCCACGCCACCGCGTCTTTTCATTAGCTGTACCTGTTCCTCGTCAATGCGCATGATGGCTCCATACGAGTCGGCATCGCCGTCAAGTCCAATCACGAAGCAGTTGCTCAGCGACGCTATCTGGTGGTCATTGCCTATGCCAGTCATGGGACTGCCGGCAGGAATGATGTAGCGGAAATGGTCTAAAAGAGCGAAAATCTCGTCCTCACTCATGGGATTGGGGTAGTGACCCTCTATTCTTGCTATCTCTCCGGCTATGCGTCGGTGCATGTCTTCGGGTGATTTCTCATAAATATTCCCGAAACTATCCTTCATGGCGTACTTGTTCACCCACACGCGTGCTGCCAAAGCGTCACCACCGAAGTACTTTAAAGAAGCCGCGAAAGCCTCGTCGAAAGTGTAAGTCTGGTCTGATTTCATATTCTTGCAGTCGTCAAAAGTGGCACAAAGGTAATTGTTTTAATTCACAAAAAGAATTCTATCGGGAAACTTTTCCATGTCATGCAATGCAATAGTGGATTATTTCCACAATGGACAGAGGGGTGCGGTTCTGGCCTAATGCATGGCCAGTCATGAGGGGAACCAATGCCGCGAAGCTGTAAAAAAGTTCCACCTTAGTTTTGTTTTTCAGCCCACTTACACTAACTTTGCCACTGCTAATCAAGGTCTGAGAGAGCCTGACAGACCCACCACACAGAAAACTATAAAGCAACAAAATGCAAGAGATAAAGAAACTACTGTCGCTGCCCCCAAACCTCGTGGGCTGCTTTCACGACATTACAGGACTGTCACACAACGAATATTTCTGCGGCTGCGACCCAATAGGTCACCGCCTTGGCAGTGGCGGAGGCACCACTTGGCTACTGGAACAGTGCCACAAGCAATGCGCCAACAACACCGACTTCGATTCTTGGCTATCCTCCGAACAGCGCATAATAATACATGCGGGAGGCCAAAGCCGACGACTACCGTCATACGCGCCATCGGGCAAGGTGCTCACTCCCGTGCCTGTATTCCGTTGGGAACGCGGACAGAAGTTGTCGCAAACACTCTTGGACCTGCAGGTTCCACTATATGAAAAGATGATGGGGCTTGCCCCCGACAACATTCACACCATGATAGTAAGCGGCGATGTGTACATCAGAGCCGACGAGCGGTTGCCACGTGTGCCCGAGGCCGACGTTGTGTGCTACGGACTTTGGCTCGACTCGTCAATAGCTAAAGACCATGGAGTGTTTGTCTCCGACCATGACACTCCGTCGGTGCTCAAGCAGATGTTGCAGAAGCCAAAGACCACCACACTAAGTGAACTGCTGCAGACCAGCTTCTACCTCACCGACATAGGTGTGTGGCTACTGAGCGACCGTGCGGTGCGGATGCTTATGAAACGTTCGCGCTGCAATGGTGAGTTGAAAGAGTACGACCTGTATGGCGAGTTTGGATGCTCACTCGGCACAGACCCAGTGGTTGACGACGAGGAGTTGCGCTCGTTGTCAGTGGCTGTGCTTCCACTGCCGGGCGGCGAATTCTACCATTATGGCACGAGCTTGGAGATGATAACATCGTCGGTGGCCGTACAGAACATAGTGAACGACCAGCGCGAGATAATGCACCACGGCCATAAGCCCCACCCTTCGATATTTGTGCAGAATGCCATAACGCGCATAGACATAACCGAGGCCAACACCAACCTGTGGATAGAGAACAGCTACATAGGCGAAGGGTGGAGATTGAGCCACGACAACATCATAACCGGTGTGCCAAAAAACGACTGGCAGGTGAACCTACAGCCGGGACAGTGTGTCGATGTGGTACCACTCGGCGAGCGTGAGTTTGCGCTTCGCACATACAACATGGGTGACAAGTTTGCCGGAAGTGAACAGCAGCGCAAGCAATTCCCTGTGGTTGGCGATGTGGAGACTATGGGCAAGGTGCTGCAAGGCGTGCTCGACGGCACTGCCGACTTGTCGGCTTTCCGACTCGTGAGTGCAGAGGAGCTTAACGACATTGCCAACCTGCGACGCCTGACAGCACAACGTGTGGAGTTCAGACGACAGAACTGGCAACAGCTGGCGGCCAACAATGAACACAGTGTGTTCTATCAGCTAGACCTGAACGATGCCGCACATGAGTTCGTGCGCCAATCCATACCTGCACCTAAACCACTTTCCGATGATTCTCCGCTCATGCGGCGAATGTGCGATGCCATGTTCCGCTCTGAGATGCAGCGACTTGAGGGGAGCGACTTCTCCGCCAACGACAACAAGGCCTTTGACTTGCTGCGCGAGGGACTCACTTCCACTGTGCTCGGGCAACGACAGACGCCGCGAATGGCTGTACACCCCGACCAGATAGTGTGGGGAAGAAGTCCGGTGCGCATAGACATCTCCGGCGGTTGGACCGACACTCCGCCTTTCTGTCTCATGGAGGGAGGCAACGTGATAAACCTTGCCGTGGAGCTAAACGGTCAACCACCGTTGCAGGCTTACGTGAAACCATGCCGCCAACCGCACATCGTACTTCGCAGCATTGATCTTGGAGCGGCTGAAACGGTGGAGACTTTCGAACAGTTGGCCGACTTCTCTCATGTTGGGAGTCCTTTCTCCATACCTAAGGCAGCATTGACGCTTGCCGGTTTCCATCCCGACTTCTGCACCGAACGCTACTCTTCACTCGAGAAACAGCTCGAAGATTTCGGAGGAGGCTTGGAGCTGACCTTGCTGTCGGCCGTGCCTGCCGGTAGTGGGTTGGGCACAAGCAGCATTCTGGCGGCCACAGTGCTCGGGGCGGTAAGCGATTTCTGTTCGTTGGCTTGGGACAAGAACGAGATATGCAAGCGCACACTCGTGCTCGAGCAGTTGCTCACCACCGGAGGCGGTTGGCAAGACCAGTTCGGGGGTGTGCTCGGTGGAGTGAAACTGCTGCAGACAACGCGTGGGTTCGACCAACAGCCACTCGTACGCTGGCTTCCCGATGACATATACACACAGACGGAATATTCCGGTTGCCATCTTCTTTACTACACGGGCATTACCCGCACGGCAAAGAACCTGCTTGCCGACATCGTGCGACGGATGTTCCTCAACGACAACGCGCAATTGCAGTTGCTCCGCCACATGAAATGTCACGCCATGGACATGTACGAGGCCATTCAACGGATCGACTTCAACCGCATGGGACTGCTTCTTAGGGAGAACTGGCTGCAAAACCAGGCTCTCGACAGTGGCACCAACCCCGATGTGGTTAGGGATGTGACACAACAGGTCGATGACCTTTGCCTCGGCTACAAACTTCCCGGTGCTGGCGGTGGGGGCTATATATATATGGTGGCAAAGGACCAGGAGGCGGCTGTACGCATAAAACAGACGCTGAACGCTAATCCAGCCAACGCCAACGCGCGCTTCGTGGATATGGCTTTGAGCCGCACAGGACTGCAAGTGAGCCGGAGCTGACGTCCATGAGCCGCAAGGCTCCCTCCCAAGGTCTTCCGCAAAACAACTACAATGGAGTTTAGAACAAAGGTAAGAATAGACAAGCCTGACTTCGAGATTGAGCCGCAGGAGCGCATGCTCTTCGTCGGATCATGCTTTGCCGACAACATAGGGAAGCGGTTTGTCGAAGAGAAATTCCGCGCCACGGTCAACCCGTTTGGCGTGATGTACAATCCTGCAAGCATACTTCACACCATAGAGCGGTGCGGCGACGCTCCGCGTGTGGCCTTGCTGACGCTGGGCACCAACCATGTCTATCGTCTGAAAGAGACGGGCGAGATTGTAGATAACTGTCAGAAGAGACCGCAAAACCTTTTTGTTGAGGAACAGCTAACCATTGACCAATGCCACGAATACCTGCAGAAGGCTGTCGAGATATTGGCTGAAAGAAATCCACAAGTACGCATCGTGGTGACGGTGAGTCCCATACGCTATGCCAAGTATGGCTACCATGGCAGCCGCCTGTCTAAGGCTACGCTACTGTTGGCAGCCGACAAACTGGTGGCCAACAATCCTCGATGTGTCTATTTCCCTGCCTATGAGATAATGAATGACGAGCTTCGCGACTACCGTTTCTACCGTGCCGACATGCTCCACCCATCGGAACAAGCGGTGGAATACATCTGGCAACAGTTCTCAGAGGCTTATTTCAGCGAAGCGACAAAGCGTTTCATTGAGGAGTGGAAGCCCATAAAGGAGGCTCTGGCGCACAAGCCGTTCAACCCCGACGGCAAGGAATACAAGGAGTTCATGGCCAAAACGATGCTTAAAGTGAAAGCCTTGTCGGAAAAATACCCTAACTTTGCATTATAATAGAAACAACAACTTAGTGCAATGAAATACACAATAGAGAAAGTCACCACGCTCATTGGAGCGCGGCGCATCGGCCATTCCGACGCCAGCATCGGATGGATACTGACCGATAGCCGTTCGCTTTGTTTCCCGGAAGAGACGCTTTTCTTTGCCCTAAAGACGGAGCGCAACGACGGTCACCGTTACATCAACGACCTTTACAGGCGCGGCGTGCGCAACTTCGTGGTGGAGGATGCGCCCGACGATGCAGCCACGCAATATCCCGAAACAAACTTCCTCAAGGTGACGAGCACTCTTGAAGCCTTGCAAAGACTGGCCGAACGCCACCGCGATGAGTTCAACATACCCATCGTGGGCATAACCGGCTCCAACGGCAAGACCATGGTGAAGGAGTGGCTCTACCAACTGCTGTCGCCGCAGATGGTGGTGACGCGCTCGCCAAAGAGCTACAACTCGCAGACGGGAGTGCCGCTTTCGGTGTGGCTCCTCAACGAGCAGACGCAGGTGGGCATATTCGAGGCAGGCATAAGCAAGCCTGGCGAGATGGACGCTCTGCGCGACATAATACAACCAACTGTGGGTGTGCTCACGTCACTTGGCGCGGCCCATCAGGAAAACTTCCGCACCTTGGAGGAGAAGTGTTTGGAGAAGATGCAGCTGTTTCACGACGCACAGGTGGTGGTCTATGACTCCGATGACGACACCGTGAGCCGTTGCATGCGCAAATCGGGCTTTAGTGGAGAGAAGATAGGATGGAGCATGGAGAACAGTAGTGCACCCATGTTCTTCAAGTCGGTGAAGACCAACGGCACAACAACAGATATAGCCTACGTGTTCCGCGGGATTGAAGGTTCCTACAGCCTACCTTTCATCGACGACGCGTCGGTAAAGTGTTCGTTGGCCTGCGCATGTGTGGCCTTGCATCTTGGCGTTGCGCCCGACGACTTGGCCGCGCGCATGAGCCAACTGGAGCCTGTGGCCATGCGCCTTGAGGTGAAGGAAGGGCAGCACGGCTGCACCATCATCAACGACTCATACAATTCTGATGTCAATTCTCTCGACATAGCCCTCGACTTCATGTGCCGCCGTCCTGACCACAAGGGGCGTAGGCGTACGTTGATACTTAGTGACATTCGCCAAAGCGGCGAGCAGCCGGAGGCTCTATATAGAAAGGTGTCGGAGTTGGCAACCAACCGTGGCATAGAGAAGTTCATAGGCATTGGGCAAGACATAAAGTCGCAGGCAGAGAAGATACAGGTGGCCGACAAATACTTTTTCACCGACGTGCCGCAGTTCGTAAAGAGTGAGGTGTTCAAAGCTCTGCACGATGAGGTGATACTGATAAAGGGTGCCCGCTCGTTTGGCTTCGACCACATTACGGAACTGCTTGAGCGCAAGGTGCACGAGACCATACTTGAGGTAAACCTCACCGCTGTGGTTGACAACCTCAATCATTATCGTTCGTTCCTCAAGCCTACCACCAAGATGGTGTGCATGGTTAAGGCCGACGCGTATGGTGCGGGGGCTGTGGAAGTGGCCAAGACGTTGCAGGAACATCGTGTGGACTACCTTGCCGTGGCCGTGGCCGACGAGGGTGTGACGCTGCGCAAGAATGGCATAACTGGCAACATAATGATTATGAACCCCGAGATGACGGCCTTCAAGACCATGTTCGACTATGACTTGGAACCGGAGGTCTATAGTTTCCGACTCATGGACGCACTCATAAAGGCGGCTGAAAAGGAGGGCATAACGGGCTATCCCGTCCACATGAAGATAGACACTGGCATGCACCGCCTTGGCTTCGACCCCAAGAACGACATGAACGAGCTCATCAACCGGCTGAAGCATCAGAGCGCAATCATTCCCCGTTCGGTGTTCTCCCACTTCGTAGGCTCCGACAGTGACGGCTTCGACGACTTCTCAGCCCAGCAGTTTGCGCTGTTCGATGATGCTTCCAAGAAGCTGCAGGCGGCTTTCGACCACAAAATACTGCGCCACATGGACAACAGTGCCGGCATAGAGCACTTCCCTGAAAGGCAACTTGACATGTGCCGTCTCGGCCTCGGGCTGTATGGAATAGACAGCCGCGACAACCACATACTGAACACGGTGAGCACGCTGAAGACCACCATACTGCAGCTGCGCAACGTTCCGAAGGACGAGACCGTGGGCTATAGCCGCAAAGGCAAGCTCTCGCGCGACAGCGTGATAGGTGCCATACCAATAGGATATGCCGACGGACTGAACCGTCACCTTGGCAATGGACGTTGCTATTGTCTTGTGAACGGGAAGAAAGCGCCATACGTGGGCAACATCTGCATGGACGTGGCTATGATTGATGTGACGGGCATTGACTGCAAAGAGGGCGACATGGTGGAGATATTCGGCGAGCATTTGCCCGTAACCGTGCTGTCCGATGCATTGGAAACAATACCCTATGAGGTGCTTACAAGCATTAGCAACAGGGTGAAAAAGGTATATTACCAAGACTAACACGCTCTTGCAACTGGCAAGACTGCAGGGGACGCTTCCTAAAGAGGCGTCCCCTTTGTGTTGTGAGTGTCGTTGATGCTGCCCTGAAACTCCCGCAATTGGTCATACGTGTGCCGGTGCCAAAGATTATCTTCGGTATAGATAGTCATGCTCTTTAGGATGTCTATTCATGCTGTTTAGCATGGCTGTTTATGCTCTTTAGGATGTCTATATGTGCACTTTAGCACCTCTATATGGCACAAATACGTGGCGCGAAGTCACAAAAACATTCATTATCCTTACTCTTTCTGACATAAAACCCTTAACTTTGCAATCACAAGTTGGCAATTCGTGTAGGTAAGAGCCTTTGCCACGCTTTTGAAAGCCTACAGCCACGAAACTAAAAAACAAGACGAAAACCTAAAAAGTATCGAATAGACAGATGAATTCAATCAAAACAACAAAGATGACCAACTTCCGTTGGGTCATTTGTGGGCTGCTTTTCTT
>CAVHDN010000102.1:0-7375 GCA_963634315.1 Flexilinea sp.
GAAGAGCGGAAGGCAGACTACAGCGGCTGCCGACGACGATGCCACACCAGTGGCCACAATCAACACAAACAAGCTTGCTCCCGACTACTGGGAGTACATCGAGAGAGCCATGGAGCAAGGCCTTCCCGTTGACTGCCAAGTCCTGGTCTGCAAGAAAGGAGGATATACCGTATCCATAAACGGGCATCTCGCCTTCATGCCAAAGTCCCTGTCCCACTACATGAAAGGACACACCCCTGACAAAATGCTCGGGCGGCAGATAAAAGTCCATGTCATTACCGTCGAGGACAAGCAAGTCATAGTGTCCCGCCTAGACACCCTTAACAAAGCATATGAAAACCTCGCCGTTGGCAGCATGCACGATGCAGAAGTCGTGAAAATACAAGAAAGCCGCCTCATTGTCTATATGCCAGACAACGACCTCTATGCCAGAGTGCCCCAAGTCGATCTGTCATGGAGCCTGGAGGCCATGCCACACGACTACCACATCGGCCAAAAGGTGAAGGTCCGCATCATTGGCAAGGACGGCATAGACAGGATACACACCAGCATCCGTCAGGCAGAAGGCACCAACCCCTATGAAAACTGCGTCAACGACTACCACGAAGGCGACGTGATGACCGTCGAGGTCATCAATGTCTTGGAGTACGCAGCCTTCGTCAAGATTGCCGAAGGTGTCGTCGCCTTCCTCCACCGCTCCGAGGTACATCACGGCAAGCCCATTGCCGACATGAAAAGCCTGTTCCGCAACGGAGACACCATAAAAGTCGAGATATGCCGTGTTGACCACGACCAGCGTCGCATCTTTGTCAGCATGAAGAGTCTCAACAAAGACCAAGCCAAGGACACCCTAAAGGCAGGTAGCGTCCACCCCGCCATCATAACCAACGTGACGGACACCTTTGCCACCCTCGAGCTGCCATACGGAGTGACAACACCTATAAGGCTCATACGCTTCGCCAAGGCCGGCATCGTGCCAGTCGAGGACGAGACGATAGAAGTAAAGGTGCTGTCGTACTCACCCGAGAGCCGAGAAGTGAGGATTGCCCTTAGGTTTGAGCAGGACTGATAGAAGAAAGATTTTCAGTCTCCAAAGTGGGTGGATTTCACCGTCTCGAGTGGGTGGGTATTCTACGTTTTCACGAACCCCGCAATACGGGGTTTACTGACGGCTTACGGTAGGGGAGTCTCCTAAATCCTACGAAAATACTTTAGAAATTCTTCAAGAGTCATGGAGAAATCATGCAAGACTCTTGAAGAAGCCTTTGATTTTTTGAAGTCCTCCTAAAATTTTAAAGGTTAGAACTTGGAAAGACCGAGGCGGAGTCCAATGCATGGAATTCCTCTGAAGCGGGCATACATGCTGCGGCTCGATACGCGGCAACACTCAGCATCGATGTTCCAATAACCACCACGTACTATTCGGAATGCTCCAAATGTTAGTACGGCAGGATTTGATACTGCCCAATATGGATAATATCCTCTCCAGTCTTTGCACCATTCGCACACATTGCCACTCATATCATAGATACCAAGTTCGTTAGGTCTCTTTGAACCAACGGCATGAGGCGTGTCATCGCTATTGTCTCTATACCATGCCACTTCGTCCAGATTATTGCTGCCGCTGTATTTGTAGTGCTTCGAGTTGTTGCCGCCACGTGCCGCGAACTCCCATTCTGCTTCCGTAAGAAAGCGGAATTTCTTGTTCGTAAGGCTATTCAACCGTTTAATAAATTCCGAACATTCGTCCCAAGAGACATTTTGAACTGGTAGGTTGTCACCTTTATAACGTGACGGGTTGTCTCCCATTACTGCTTTCCATAATGCTTGAGTCACTTCATGTTTTCCGATGGCATACTTACTGAGAGTTACCCGATGGAGCGGTTTTTCGTCGTCATAGGCATCTTCACCTTGTTTCTGCGTGGCTCCCATTGTAAAAGTACCGCCTTCCACAACAACCATTTCGAATGTTACGCCATTGGCAGTAAATGAGAGATTTTTCTGTGGAGCGGCTGATTGTTGAGATGGTCGTCTCGGAAGTCTTGGCTGCGCCAAAAGCGGCCATACCACTTGACGGTCTAACCGTCCGGCGGATGCGACAAGTAGGAAAGCGGAAATGTAAGGTGCAACTTGCGGGTGCTCATGATAGGAGGAAACGTGCCGCAATATGCCTTTGACATCGGTAGAAGTGAAAGCGTCGAAGTCTGTAGGGCTGAAACTGTTGACCATCAGTACAAGCATAAGGAATACGCAGGCATAGTCATCGGCATACATGTCTGAATATAATGACGTACCCAACTTGTGAGTTTCTTTGCTTCGCATCGTTGGGAAGAGCATATCGTCGTAATCCACGAGCTTAAGTTGCCCTTTATCCGTCACCATAATATTTTCTGGAACTAGGTCGCCGTGGGTAAAATCTTCGTGCAACAACGACAACATTGTCTCACGGAACTCATTTGCCAGCTGTATACGTTTCGTTTCATCGTCTCGTATGACTTTCATGTATTGAGTGAGATACATCCCTTCGACCCAATCCATTACAACAACGGGATATTTGGGATTTTCCGGGTGATTGGTGTTGACACACATTTCATTTTCCAAATATTCTGTATGTACCATGTAAGAAAGTCGTACAAGGTTCAGATATTCGCATGTCTGCTTGTAAGCATCTTCACGTCCTTCTTGTTCCGTGAGGAAACACTTGACGGCGTAGTTCTTTTCGCCATCAGTCATTTTGAATATTACAGAGACTTTCCCTCTTATCATGATGGGAGTTGCATTGTAATCAAGTACAGGACTGAGATTGGACAACTTGGAAAAGTTGGCTTTGGCATTGAGTATTGCTTCTTTGTATTCTGAGATATTTGGATATTTCATGGCTGTTGTTATAGAGACTTGTAATTGTTGCCTGCTGTCCATTACTGAGACGACTTGCGGTTTGTACCTATTTGATTTTGTCCTGCTCTCTCGTTTCCAGGTGTACATCTACGTTGATACGGAAGTCGTTGATGTTGCAGAGGTCCTCGAATGAGTAGCTGTAACAATCGCAGTACAGAGCATGGAACGGGATGGTGAAGTACTCGTCCTGGTAGGCAGGGAAGTGAATGAGCTCGTCCCATGATTGCCCGTCGTCAAGTGTCAGTTCCCGTATATCCCAGTAGTCGGGGCGATATTCGTCGGAGGTGGCATCGAAGCAAGTGGTGAAACCCTCGTACTTGCATCCTATTCCCATTTTTGCAATGATGTTCCAGATATGGGTGTCTGCCGACTCGCAGTTGTCTTCGTCGAGCCGTTCGTCCTCCTCCTTCTTCGACATGTATTTGCGCTCATAGCGCAGGTCGCTCTTGCTATTCTCCCATTCGGGATGAATGGACACATCAACGTAATACTGTGCTGTGTGACTTACCTTTTCCATCCACTGCAGCGACTTCGATGTACGTTTGCCCAACGCAATAGCTTTTTCCACGGCACGCATCAGCAGTCGGTTGGTGCGACCGATGCGATGTGCGTTCTCTGCATTGTGCACCCAACTTTGGTTCATCTTAGTCCTTCGGTCGGAGATGAGTGAATTCACCTTGTCTTCCTGTCTGTATATTTGCTTGCGGTGCTTCTCGGAGAATTGACTGGTTATTTTGCTCTCATATCCCATCTCAAGCAATCGTACGTATTCCTTGCGGATAAGTTCCTCCAGTTCTTCCACCGTCATTGTCTCCACTTCCTTGTTGGCGTACTTCGGCCCGCAGTTCATGCGCGGTGCTTCCCAATCGAAGAACTCGCAGGGTTGACAGCTCTCATCGTATGCCTGCACGCCGCCTTCATTGGTAAAGCATGCGTAGCCACGGAATATATCTTTGTACTTTGGCCCTACAAAATGTTTCTCCCCTTCTTCGTCCGTTACGCAGCGCCGTTCTGATTCGGGTATGGGCACACGTTCGGAGCGACAGTATAATTCGTCATAGATGATGGGAATCACTTCGTTGCCGTTGCGGTCTATCACGCCAGCCTTATAGTCTTTCCACACGGTTGCTACATCAGAGTTCTTGCCGAAGTCGAAGGGACAGCCATAGATGGCAGGCATGATGATGCGGCGCTCCACTAAATTGTACAGGCCGTAACGTCCATTTTGCTTGAACCATATTTCCGGATTGTCTTCGGTCTCATAATACTTTATGCCCAGTTCCTCGAAACATGGTTCCACATACCATTTTCTTTGTCCTACGACCTTTATGCCGAACAGGCGTTTGCGCTTGTCGTAGCACTTCACGTATTTCTTGATATCGTCATTCTGTTCCATAATCATTTTGGTTTTGGTCCAACCATCATTATGCGAATCTCTAGGTCGAGCGTGTCGCTTAATCCTGTTATATATGTAGCATCAGAGCATCCCGTCTGCTCCTTAGTCTGTCGCTTGACATACTCCATCTCTTCCTGCGTGAGTGGATGTTTTGCCGAGGTCATTATCTTCACAGCCATCTGCTTCAGCTTCTTTACAGGCTCCATAGCCATGTACTTGGTGATGAGCTCATCCAAGTAAGCCAAACGCTTGGTGGCATCGTATGTCCTCGTTTGAAACTCGCAACCGAGACGGCCGTTCTTGCTCCAAAGGAATTGCAAGTCTGCCCTCGTCACTTTATCTTGTCCCTTAAGCAATTCCTGCACCGTATTCTCACAATGTTCAAGATTCTCCAACTGGTTGTACCGTTGCTCAAGCCTATGGTCTCGCATGCGCTTCATGCGGTTGCAGTGGGTCTCTCGCTTGTGGATGTAGTTCCAGTCCTCTTCAGACAAGGCAAGGTTGTGCTCGCCTTGCTTCTCATACTCTGCAACAGACTCTAAAATCCGCTTTCTTATGGCTTTATTTGCCCAAAGCATATATCGTTTGGTGTCAATAGCACGCGCCAAACGGCCATATACGTTGTCGTGGTGCCCATCGCCGCGCATCGAATCAAAATTATCGCGGGTCTCTTCCTGACTGAAACCGAAGAATGTCAGGTGCCAAAGCAATTTGAACGCCAGTTCTGCGTCTGAGACATTGATGCCCTCTTCGACAATTATTTCGCCGTCGATATAGGTTGACCAATACTGCCCTTCTATATGAGAGGCTTCTATGTATTCTGTGCCGTCACTCTCTTTGGCTTTGCACACATATACCTTGCGGCAACCTTCTTCGTCGGGTTGTGTGTGAAGCAGAATGTCGTATGCCTGCTTGTAGGAGCAAACATCCTCTGGATGCTCGCTCTGAATGATGAATGGGGCAATGTCGTCAAACGGCATGCTTGCAAGGAGTTGTCGTAGTGTCATAGCTGCTTTATTTTGAATCATCGAATATCTGGCAGATTACACGGAAAAACATAGGCTCTATCCATATTACGTATAGTTCCGTTTAGACTTGTCCTCGATAGCCTTCCTTACTTTTTGAACATCCTCAGGATTTGTTTCTTGGTAGAAACGAAGCATCTTGTCTAAACTTGTTTCCTGAATGGGATAAGATTCTGTCAATATACAATATGGCAAATGGCATGCTTCTGGATATGGTCTGCTGAATGGATTCGGCAATTTCAATGGAGAGATATGGCATAGTCTAGCGTTTTTTATCCATACTTTCCCAGATTTGTCGATAAACTCCTTTGCCACAGATTGTCGCAGGTGGAAATGTATGCCAACTTCCACATGCCGGACACCGCTGTGGAGCAATAATACATGTTGCCATCCACTCCGCGTAAAAGCCGGTAAACTGATTGCCGCACTCATCGCAAACAAAAGGTCCCTTTCCGAATATCATAGTCATCTCGTTTTATTGGTTAATAATAAGCGACTTCAAATAGCCACACAAACTTTTTTCACTGCCATTGCGCTTAGCTACAAGGTATGGCAAAAGTATCATAAAGGCATAAAGCATGGCAAAAGCGATAACGCTTGCTATCTTCGTATTGATGCTCACTTCTGCGAATGTCGCACCATACAGACAGACTGTCATGGCTGTCCATACAGCAATTGGAACTAAGATTTTATTCTTCATATAGTCGATGTTTAATAAGTTCGGTGCAAAGATATGCCGCATGAAAGACAAAAGGTGTCCGACCTATGAGGAATATTGCTGTTATTCGTACTTGTCGCTCATTTTCTCGATGATGTTCTTCATCTCCTCACGCATGGAAAGCGGTTCAAGCACTTCTATCCGCTCACGATGCCAAAGCAACTGCTGGTAAAGATTGTAGCACGGCACAATATGGTATTCAAAGACAGCATACTCCTTGGTCGTCTCTATTTCCCGTTGCGACTCGTGTATGGGCAAGGCACGAACATAGTCGGCCTGCGTGCCATACACCTTAACGACCAGTCGCTCCGCCTTTTGGTCGTCACTGTGGTTAACGCCGAAACTTCCATCGAAATACTCGTCAACGGTAATGTCGTTGGAGGGCTTCACCTTTTCGTCTGTCAACCGAATGTTGTCCATACGCTCCAACGCAAACACCGACAGACCATGATGGTGATTGTCCGGCTCGGCAACCAAATACCAACGTTGTTCCCACGTCTTAAGGAAATAGGGTATCAACCGCTGCTTCTTCTTCGTCTCCTTGTTGAAGGAGAAGTAGTCGCAGAGCAACCCCTTGTTCTTGTCGATGGCTTCAAGCACTATCTGCACGTTCTCCACACCAGTCGGTGCCTGGAGCAGACGCACTTTGTCGCGATGCTTGATAGCCAGTTCCGACATCCCCTCTATGTGGTAGGCTGAAAGCAGATAGTTGTACAGCGCATCGTCCTCACCATACAAATGGTCACGCTTCAAGTAATACTCCCGCGTTTTTGCGTTGTATTCTATCGAGCACGGGAAGTTCTGTTCGATGAACTCCTTGTACCTTGCGAATGTCCGGGGTATAATCTCCCCGTCGTAGATGGACGAGTAGGAGTAGTGCTCGTTTATCTCCTTCAAACTCATTGACCCTCTGCGAGACAGAAGGTCAATGAGGTATAGGCATTTCTTGAGTTTGGACATTTGGTGGAATATTTGGTTGGTGATTTAGGGGGACATCTCTAACAAGTAATCTTGCCTGTGGTGGCATCCTTAAAGTTGTTCTCCTTGAAGGCTTTTTTCATGCTTTCAATTTGTGCCTTACAAGACTTAGATATGCTAATGGTATTGACAATCACATCCGTTAAGGCTTTATTATCAAGTTGAACATCTGCTAAGAAGCAATTTTCGACTGCCTCGTTAACGACTGCTTCAATATCTGCACCATTGAAACCATCAGTTTTCTGACTAAGAGCATTTAGGTCAAAGTCTTTCGACTTCTTATAAAGTGGTACTTTTCCGAGTCGACTTATCTTTGGTTCTGTAATTTTAGGAAGCATTAGTAGCATCCTGTATATCTGC
>CAVHDN010000103.1:0-7352 GCA_963634315.1 Flexilinea sp.
GCATGAGGCGCGGCAGCTCACCTGCCTTGCCGAGCGAGGAGAGCGCGGCGAGGTAGGTAAAGCCCACTGGCGCGGGGGCGTCACCCACGGCGGAGGCGACGGCCGTGCCCTCATAGCGGCCGGAGGTGCCCTTAACGTTGTGCAGGAAGACGAGTGCGTCGTTCGTCTCGAGATAGGCGGTCTTGGGGTAGCGAGCCTTCAGACGCCTGCGGAGCGTGGCGAAGGCCTCGCTGCGCAGCTTTGCGTCGGCGTCTTTAGCAAGCGTCACCTTAACTACCATGACCTCGTAGTTTGCATACGCGTCGATGCCAAGCGCCTTGAGCGCCGCCTGCGTGCGCGAGGCGTCGCCAGAAGGCTCGGTCAAAAGCTCGCGCATGAGGTTGTTGTTCTCATAGAACGCCTTCTGCTCGAGCGCCTTCTCAAGGAAGCTCCCGAGAACGTCGAGCAAAAGGCTCTCGTACTTTGTGCCGGCTGCCACCTGAACGAGCGGGATGGCGTGCTCGTCGCAGAGCTGTACGACCTCTGCCGGGGCCTCGGCAAGCAAGCGCTCGGGCTTAAAGACGATGGCGCCCACGCCCAGCTTGGCGGCCTTGTCAAAGAAGACGACCAGCTCTTGTTCCCCTAGGCCCTCAAAGGCGTAGAAGCTCGTGATGAGGAGCTGACCCGCCGCGCCCCAGACGTCGATGTCGGGCGCCTCGACGATGGTTGCCGTCGAGACCTCGCGCGAAAGGCCCGTCTCGCCGGCTATGACGGTGGCGCCCTCGAACGAGGGGAGCGTTAGCGCATCGGAGACGTTCATGACTCCTCCTTCGCAAAGCGTCGGTTGGCGAGGTAGAAGAGCAGCGTGCCTACAAGCACGATGGTGATGGCCACGTAGAAGCCAAGGATCTTGGAGCCCGTGGCGTCGGAGATGACGCCCGTCATGGCAGGCGCGATGATGGAGGACGACATGCCGAAGAAGTTGAAGACGCCGTACATCGTAGCCACCGAGCCGCCCGTGGCGTAGCTCGAGAGCCACGAGATGATGATGGGCTCAACCGCGAGCTTGCCGGTGAAGCCGTAGAGCACGATGCCTGCCACCAGAAGCGACTGACTGCCCGTGTTGATCATGAACGTGAGCATGGCGGCAGAGACAAGCTCGAGGCAGATGATGATGGCGTCCTTGCGCTGGGGCAGTTTGTCGGCAAGGCGGCTGAAGATGAGCGCGCCCGGGATGGCAGAGAAGGGCACGAGCGAGCTTGCGAGGCCGATGGCCGTGCCCTCAAAGCCGCGTTCTGCCTCCAAAAAGCTCGGCAGCCAGGTGTCGATGAGGTAGTAGGCGTACATGGTTGCGAAGTAGAGCACGCACGCGGCGATGACCTGCGGCTTGAAGAGCGTGCGGACGCCGGCCTTGCCGGAGGCGCCGTCAGCTGCACTGGGGGAGGGCGCCTCGCTCGCTTCTGCGGCATGTACGGCCGGACGGATCACGCGCGAGAACACGAAGATCATGAGCAGGATGAGGAAAAACGCCACAACCACCATGGTCTGCCAGGGGAGCGAGCCCGAACGCACGAGAGCCGAGGAGAGTACGATGCCAAGGCCGCTGCCGATGGAGCTACCGGAGTTCACGATGGCCGTGGCGAGGCTCTTGCGTTCGAGGGGCACGTTCTCGGCCGTGAGCGAGTAGGCGCAGCCGTAGAAGGTGCCGCAGCCTAGGCCTGCGAGCACCGAGCCCGCGTAGAGCATGGGCAGCGACTGCGAGAGCGCCACCACGGCGGCACCGAGCGCAAAGAGCGAGAAGCCTGGGACGATGACGCGCTTCTGGCCAAAGCGATCAACGAGCAGGCCTGACGGAATCTGCATCACTACATAGCCCAGGAAGTAGCAGCTAGAGATAGTGCCGAGGGCGGTGTCTGAGGCCCCGCCGAAGTAGGCGGAGAGTGTGGAGTAGACGGGCGTGAGCGCGTCGCGGTAGATCCAGATGACGATCCAGCCCGCTGTGAGGATGGCGACGATGCGCTTCCAGTACGTGCCTTGGCCTGCGGCCTTTGTTGCGATGCCTTCCATCAAAACGGTTCTCTCCAAACGCTGCGCTTGCTAGTAGGCAAGCTCGTACAAGGTCTTCTCGAGTAGCTCTATACCGGCCAAGAGGTCTTCCGCCTCGGTGTACTCGGCGGGGTTGTGGCTCACGCCGCCCACGCTGGGAACGAAGATCATGCCGGTGGGGACGTGCGGCGCGATGACCGCCATCACCGGCCAGCGTCGCTATAACATCCGCCTTCACGGCCAGGCCAACCACGCCGGCACCACGCGCATGTGTTACCGCCACGACGTCGTGCAGGTCTTTGCCCAGATTGTCACCGAGGCAATCGCCAAGGCCAACGCCAAGGCCGCCTCCCGACAGCCGTTCATGGCCACCATACTCACCGTGAGCAACCATCCGCCGTATGTCATTCCCGACTTCTTTCACCCAAAGTCTGCCGACAAGGAAGACCAGATAGTGGAGTATGTGGATTGGGCCGTGGGCGACTTCTTGGCAAAGGCGCGCCGTGAGCCTTGGTACTCCAACACGGTGTTCGTACTGCTTGGCGACCACGGGAAACTGCTTGGCGACAATGCTGACTCCGAACTGCCGCAGTCGCTCAACCACATTCCGCTCATAATGTTTGGGGCTGGCGTTCCTCAGAAACATGTGGAGGGCATGGCATCTCAGGTGGACGTGATGCCCACGCTGCTCGGACTTCTTGGCATGAGCTACTACTATGACGGCTTTGGCTACGACCTGCTTAGGCAAGACAGAGGCATGGTGCAATACACCTCCGATGACCAGATTGTGGCCCGCGACTCCTCGCGCTGCCTCATATACAACCACTCCACAGGTCGCGCCGACTGCTACCTTGTGGAGCCAAACAGGCAATTGCGCAAGACCGGCATATCGTCCTGCTTCGACTCTTTGCGGCGTTTTGCCTTGTCAACCGAGCAGACCGCCGACTTTGTGTATCGGCGCGAGCACTGACGCTGCAGTTGCATGCGTTCCGTAAAGATGCCGTTTACACTTCCTGTAGAGGCTGTTTACACTTCCTAAAGATGCCCTTTACGACTTCTGTTCCTATGCTTTACACCAGCTGTGGCTATTCGATAAAAAAGATTAACGGCCAACCAAAAACAAATGCAACCGTTGACTCAATCGTTGATAATGGCTAATTTTGCACGCAAATGAGCAGATTTCATGCCATAACAATATTGTTTCTGTCGCTTGCGCTTGCCGTTTGTGCACAGAAACGCTATGTGTTTCCCACCAACGTGGAGCCATTGCTGCACACCACATGGGGCCAAGGCGCACCTTTCAACAAGTACTGTCCCGCAGAAAAGAGCGACACCGCCCGCAAGAACGTCTATGCCGGCTGTGGCCCGCTGGTCATGTCGCAGGTGATGAAGAGATACGCCTATCCTCCGTCAAGCCCGCAATTAGGTTCGGTCTATGCGTGGGACAAGATGTACGATGCCGTTCCCGACACGGCCAACACCGAGGGCGACGACGCGATAGCCCGGCTCATTGCCGACTGCGGCACTGCCGCGAGCACGGCCTATGGCTCCACCGCAAGCTCAACCAAGCTGAACGAGGTGGTGACGGGACTGAAGAAGTGCTTCGGCTACAACAGATACATGGGCGTACTCGACCGTGCACACTATAAGGGCAAGACCGGCGGCAACACTTGGAAAACCATAATCTATGGCGAACTGCGCAGCGGCCGACCGGTAATCATGCGTGGGGAGCGTGGAGCCAAGGCCGCCCATGTGTTCATAATCGACGGTTGCCGCGACTCCACGGTGCATGTCAACTGGGGATGGGGCGGCAAGCTCAATGGTTACTTCGACCCTGACTCTCTCTACGGATACTGTCACAACCAGCGCATGGTGGTGGACATAGCTCCGCAGGGATATGTGCCGCAGACGAAAAGAGTGAAGACTTCATCGGCAGGCCGTCTGCAGAACGTGCTTACCGCCAACGACAGGAGCACACTACGCCACCTTAAGGTGAGCGGACCGTTGAACCGCACAGACATAGCTCTGCTCAGGCAGATGGCAACCGACGGAAACCTGACCACCATCGACATGAGCGAGGCAGTAATACTCACATTGCCCGACTCTGCCTTCTACGCTTGCGACAACCTCACCTACATTTCCCTACCTCTCACCTTGCCCGAAATAAGCGCCTATGCGTTTGCTTCGTGCACCAAACTCAACAGAGTGGACATTCACTCCATGGTGGGCGAGATAAAGCCGCGCGCCTTTTACGGCTGTTTCTGTCTGACCGATGTGCGTCTGCCGTTTGCGCTCAAGACCATCGGGGCCAACGCGTTCAACTCGTGCAACAGTCTCATAGACATCAAGCTTCCACCCATGCTCACGTCCTTGGGCACTGGGGCCTATGCCAATGCGAAGAACCTGCGCTCGCTCACCGTGCCACGGAGCACGACAAACATAGGCTCCGGCGTGGTGAAGGGCACGAAGGTGACGAGCATCAGGCGTTTGTAAACCGATCATCAACCATCTAAAGAACTTTTCCCGAACCTACTTTTTTTAAACTAAACATAATGAAGATACATCGCTCTTTGCTGTCGTCACAACTGTGCATGCTGCTCAATTTAGTGCTGGTCTATGTGGTCTATGAGGTGTGCCGCTTTGCTTATCTGTTTGAGAACTGGAGCACCTTTGCCGACCACCTGTCGTGGAAGACCTTGGGCGAGATACTGCGCGGCGGCTGGATGTTCGACACGTCGGCCATACTCTACACCAACGCCCTCTACATACTGCTCATGCTGCTGCCGCTCCAGTGGAAGGAGACCGACATTTGGCAACGTGTGGCGCGGTGGGTTTTCATTGTGTTCAACTCGGTTTGCGTGGTGATGAACCTTGCCGATGCAGTCTATTTCCAATACACGGGGCGCAGAACCACGGTCACGGTGTTCTCGGAGTTTGGCAATGAGCACAACCTCGGCGGCATATTCGGCGTGGAGTTGCTGCGCCACTGGTATCTCGTGCTTGTGGGCATGGTGCTCATATACGGTCTCTGGAAACTCTACTTCATGCCTTCGGGCAAGCCCGTGCGGTGGGTTCGCCGTCCGTTCTTGGCGGGCAACCTTGCGGCCTACTACGCCGTGCACACCGCATGCCTTGTGGCGTTCGTGCCCCTCTGCGTGTTCGGCATGAGGGGAGGAGCCACCACGGCAGTGCGTCCCATCACCATAAGCAACGCCAACCAATATGTTGACCGTCCGCTTGAGGCGGCTTTAGTGCTCAACACACCGTTCTCCATGATACGCACCATCGACAAGCCCGTATTCGTAGTGCCCAACTACTTCACGCCTGACGAGCTTGACCAGATATACAGTCCAGTACATATGCCGTCTGACAGTGCCGTGGTGCGGCGCAAGAACGTGGTGGTACTGATAGTGGAGAGCTTCGGACGCGAGTACATAGGCGGCTTCAACCGCTGGCTCGACAGCGGCCGATACAAGGGCTATACGCCGTTTGTCGATTCGCTCATGCAGCACAGCACCACCTTTCTCTACTCCTACTGCAACGGCCGCAAGAGCATAGACGGCATGCCCTCCATACTTTCGGGCATACCAATGTTTGTGGAGCCGTTCTTCCTCACGCCGGCTTCCATGAACGATGTGAGCGGACTGGCGGGCGAACTGCGCAAGAAGGGCTACTTCACCGCTTTCTTCCACGGGGCAGAAAACGGTTCAATGGGCTTTCAGGCCTTTGCCCGAACAACGGGATTTGAGCGCTACTATGGTCGCACGGAGTATGACCAGGACAAGCGTTTCGGCGGCGACCGCGACTTCGACGGCACTTGGGCCATTTGGGACGAGCCGTTCCTGCAGTTCTATGCAGCCAAGATGTCGGAGTTCAAGCAGCCGTTTGCCACGGCTCTCTTCACCGCCTCGTCGCACCATCCCTATGTCATTCCCGAGGAGTACAAGCAACGCTATCCCGAGGAGGGCATAGTCATTCACAAGTGCATACGCTACACCGACAACGCCCTGCGCCGCTTCTTCGACACGGCCAAACGGCAGCCGTGGTACAAGAACACGCTCTTCGTCATCACCTCCGACCACACCAACCTGAGCGACCATGCCTACTATCAGACCGACCTGGGTGGTTTCTGTTCGCCCATCATCTTCTTCGACCCGTCGGGAGAACTGAAGCCGGGCATGCGCAATGCCATAGCCCAACAGATAGACATCATGCCTACTGTGCTTGGCTATCTTGGCTATGACCAAAAGTTTGTGGCTTTCGGGTGCGACCTCTTCCGCACGCCGGCCGAGGACACGTGGGCCGTAAACTACCTCAACGGCATCTACCAGTATGTCAAGGGCGACTATCTCCTCCAGTTCGACGGACAAAAGACCAAGGCTCTCTATCGCTTCCGCACCGACCTGCTGCTCAAGGACAACCTCGCCGACCGTTTGCCGGAGGTGAGACAAACGATGGAGCAGGAGGTGAAAGCCATTATACAGGCGTATATGACGAGGATGACGACAAATGGACTGGTGGTGAAATAAGAGGATTCGTTAGGGGCTTGCACCCGTTAGACAATGCTCATGCGAACATACACCAAATCTCATTCCTGCACAAACTTAGTGAGCAGGGATAAGACAGCACAAAAGGAAATAGTTCGGTTCAGTATTGTCTTTGTTGAGAACGCATTTGCTTTCACCAAAGGACAACTTTGCCTGCAACGCCTAAGTCGATGGTTGCAGTCATTACGCCAAGTGCACGGAACACTCTTCGCATAGTAGGAATGGTTATACTGTAGCCTCTCTCTAAACGTGAGATTTGGGCTCGCTTCACACCGATGCGCTCACCAAGTTCTTCCTGCGTCATGTTCTGTTCAAGGCGCGCTTTCTTGATGGCCTCGCCCAAACGGTATGCATGCAATGCTTCATCAACATCACTTTCAAAAGCATCACGCTTTGCAGTGCCGACCTTGCCGAAATGCTTGTCAAGTACATCGTCCAACGGAGTGAGATTCATCTGTGCCATAACTATTTGTTTTTGAAATAATCTTTCCTTATTGCTTCTGCCTTTGCTATTTCCTTGCTTGGAGTCTTCTGAGTTTTCTTGATGATGCCATGCGTGGCAATCACCAAAGTCTCTTCGTCCTTATCCCAGAAAGCAAACAGGCGATAGGCAGTCTTGTTGTAAAGCGTACGGAACTCCCATATCTCTGAGTTCTCAAGTTTCTTGAAAAGTTCCTTGTTGCGTTCCCCTCCTGCAACTCGCTTGATGTTGTAGAATATCTTGTAAGACACCACTTCGGGTAAACTTTCAATGAAGTCTTGAGCCTCGTCGGTCAAGAC
>CAVHDN010000104.1:0-7337 GCA_963634315.1 Flexilinea sp.
GACAAGGTGAAACGTTTGACGAAAACATAAAAGGTTATGTATTTAAAAATTCAAGAAACAGCATCCTGGCTAAGGCAAAGGATGACAACAAGCCCCAAAACAGCAATAATACTGGGGACAGGCCTAGGACAATTAGCTTCAGAAATCGCTGACGCCTACGAAATACCTTACTCCGAAATACCCAACTTCCCTGTATCCACAGTAGAGGGACACGCCGGCAAACTCATCTTCGGAAAACTTGGCGGCAAGGACATCATGGCCATGGAAGGACGCTTCCATTTCTATGAGGGATATGACATGAAGGAGGTGACGTTCCCCATACGCATAATGTATGAGTTGGGCATAGACACTCTGTTCGTGAGCAATGCCTCCGGCGGCATGAACCCGAGCTTCAACATTGGCGACTTGATGATAATAACCGACCACATAAACCTCTTTCCGGAGCATCCCTTGCGCGGAAAGAACTTCCCCACGGGTCCGCGCTTTCCCGACATGCACGAGGCCTACGACCACAAGTTGATTGACTTGGCCGATGACATTGCACGCGAAAAAGACATAAAGGTGGTGCATGGGGTGTATGTAGGTGTGCAAGGTCCAACGTTTGAGACACCTGCTGAGTACAAGATGTACCATCGTTTGGGAGGCGACGCTGTGGGCATGAGCACAGTGCCGGAGGTCATTGTGGCTCGCCATTGTGGCATAAGGGTGTTTGGCGTGAGCATAATAACCGACCTTGGTCTTGAGGACACACCCGTGGAAGTAAGCCACGAGGAGGTTCAGGTGGCCGCCAACAAGACGCAGCCTCTTATGACAGAGATTATGCGTGAGATGATACGCCGCGCTTGAGCCGCCGCAGCCTTTTTACCATTGTGAGAAAGGGTTGCCGAACGGACTTATTCATGCTACACAGCAAAGACAAAGAACAATGACAGACATAGCTAAACTGGGTGAGTTTGGACTGATTAGCCATCTCACCAAAGACATAAAGCCCCAAAACACATCCACCCTATATGGTGTGGGCGACGACTGCGCCGTACTGCACTATCCCGACAAAGAGGTGCTCCTCACGACCGACATGCTCATGGAGGGGGTGCACTTCGACCTTACCTACATAGACCTTCAACACCTTGGCTACAAGTCGGCCATGGTGAACATAAGCGACATCTTCGCCATGAACGGCACGCCACGGCAGATGACCGTAAGCCTTGCCATAAGCAAGAGGTTCACTGTTGAGGACATTGAGATGTTCTACAGCGGTCTGCGTATGGCTTGCAACAAGTGGGGTGTTGACATTGTTGGCGGCGACACAACATCGTCGTTCACGGGTTTGGCCATAAGCATAACCTGCATAGGCGAAGCCGACAAGGCCGACATAGTGTATCGTAATGGAGCTAAAGACACCGACCTCGTGTGCGTTACGGGCGACTTGGGGGCGGCCTATATGGGACTGCAACTGTTGGAACGAGAGAAAAGCGTTTACTACCAACAGGTTGACGAGGCAAAGAAGCGTGGCGACAAGAAGGCGCTAGCCGACTTGGCTCATTTCCAACCGGACTTCGCGGGCAAGGAGTATCTGCTTCAGCGGCAACTGCAAACTGAAGCTCGCGGCGACATCACGGCCAAGTTGCGCGAGGCCAACATCCGTCCTACGGCAATGATGGACATAAGCGACGGATTGAGCAGTGAGCTGCTGCACATCTGCAAGCAAAGCCATGTGGGGTGCCGCATCTTCGAGAAGAACATTCCAATAGACTACCAGACGGCGGTGATGGCCGAGGAGCTGAACATGAACGTCACCACGTGTGCGCTCAACGGCGGCGAGGACTATGAACTGCTTTTCACCGTGCCTATAGCCGACCACGAGAAGGTGGAGGCCATGGAGGGTGTCACGCTCATTGGTCACATCACCAAGGAACCTTTGGGGTGCGTGCTTGTGAGTCGCGACGGCAATGAGTTTGACATTAAGGCACAGGGATGGAACCCGTTGAAATGACAAGACTGCGAGCTTTACAGCATGGGCAAGAGTAATAATAATGAGGACAAAGGACTGAAAGTGGCACTCCGCCATATAGGCGGCATGCTCCGCCGACTGAAAGACATAAAGCCATGTATGGGTGTGCTGTTGGTTGTGGTGGGGGTTGTGCTGCTCGCCATTGGCTTTGTGGCCCATTGGGACACGGCCAACACTTTCAGGATGACGGCTCTGCTGCTGATAGTGCTGGGCGTAGTGCTTTATGTGGCCGCACAGAAGTTGGGGAGCCGCTATTGAATAGCCCTAAGGGGGTTACGCTATTCTCTAATCCGATATTGCCACAAGGATATAGTCCCTCTATGATTGCATCGTGCCAAGATGCATGAAAAACCATAGACAATACATTTTTTCTTTTTCGACTTAAAACATCTAAAATACAACAATGCCAGAACAAGACAACAACAAAGCGAGGCGCACACGTCGCCCCGCTCCGATAGACACCTCTCTTGCCCATCTGCAGCCACAAGCTTTGGACGTGGAGAAGGCAGTGCTTGGTGCAATAATGATAGACAAGGACGCATATGCGGTAGTGTGCGAGATGCTTTATCCCGAAAGTTTCTATGAGAAGCGAAACCAACTGATATACTCCGCCATACGTGACTTGAGCGCCGAGGAGCACCCAATAGACGTGCTCACCGTGACCGAGAAACTGGCAAAGAATGGTGCGCTCGAGGAAGTGGGCGGCCCGGCATACATAACCGAGCTTAGTTCAAGGGTGGGCTCATCGGCCAACATAGAGTATCACGCAAGGATAATAGCACAGAAGTTCCTCGCAAGGCAACTCATATCTTTCGCAAGTGTGGTGGAGACAAAGGCTTTCGATGACACCACCGACATTGACGACCTCATGCAGGAGGCCGAAAGCTCGCTCTTCGAGTTGTCACAACGCCACATGAAGAAGGACTACACACAGATAGACCCCGTGATAAGCAACGCCTTGGAGGTGATACAAAAGGCGGCATCCAACAAGGACGGTCTGACGGGTGTGCCTTCGGGCTACGAAAAGCTTGACGACATCACGAGCGGATGGCAGTCGAGCGACCTCATCATCATTGCCGGACGACCGGCCATGGGAAAGACGTCGTTCGCTCTGTCGATGGCCAAGAACATTGCCGCCGACTACAAGGTGCCCATGGCTTTCTTCTCGCTTGAAATGAGCAACGTGCAACTGGTGAACCGCCTCATATCCAACTGTTGCGAGATACCGGGAAGCAAGATTCTCAGCGGTCAGCTGCAGCCCGACGAGTGGGACCGCCTCGACAAGCGGGTGGGCAACCTGCTCGGCTCGCCCATGTACATCGACGACACGCCGGGCCTTTCGGTGTTTGAGCTTCGCACAAAGGCACGCCGACTGGTGAGGGAACATGGGGTGAAGATGATAATGATTGACTACTTGCAGCTTATGAACGCCAACGGCATGCGCTTCAGCAGCCGTCAGGAGGAGGTGGCCAAGATTTCTACATCGCTCAAGGGACTGGCCAAGGAACTTGATGTGCCTATAATAGCCTTGAGCCAGCTCAACCGTGGCGTTGAGGGCCGTGAAGGTGTTGAGGGCAAGATACCACAGTTGAGCGACCTGCGCGAATCGGGTGCCATAGAGCAGGATGCCGACATGGTGTTGTTTGTGCACCGTCCTGAATACTACCGAATATACGACGACGGCAAGGGCAACGACCTGCACGGCAAGGCGCAAATCATCATAGCCAAGCACCGTAAGGGTGCAACGGGTGACGTGTGGCTTACATTCCGTGGTGAATACACACGTTTTGAGAACATCGAGAACAAGTCGCTCAGAGCCACAGCACCGCAGACCGAAGGCGAAATAGTTGGTTCCAAAATCAACGGAGGAGAGGGCTTCGGCGACGCACCTCAGCTCCCCGACGACCCCTTTGGGATGTCGGAAGCACCGCAAGACCCTGGTTTCTAACCTCCAAACAAATGTGTCTGCTCGCATGACTGTGGGATTTTTTAAACCCACGGTCAAGTAATCACCTTTATCAGGAAATGGGACAAACCACAAAAACGATTGCCAAGACCTTACTACTGCGCCTCACATTGACGTCTGTAGCTATGGTTTTGCTGTGCCAAACAGCAGCTTTAGCAGGCATAAACGGCACCTCTACCAAGCATAGGAATAAGGATGGCAAGAGTTACATTTACCGATATTATCTAAAGGACAAGCAAGGCTGTGCCTACAACTTGGCGCAACCGTCGGCCTTTCTCTCAAGCAAAGCTCTGGAGCGGCGCGAGAGGCAAGGCTTGGCCATCGACTCCACCGACCTGCCCGTGAGCCAGACCTACACAAGGCTCTTCAACGTGAAGGGGGCAAGGCTGGTGGGCACAAGCCGATGGAACAACACCGTCATCATTATGGTTGGCGACACGGCAGTGGCCAACGCCCTCGCACGGCTCGACTGTGTGAACGCTTATAGGCTGGTGTGGCAGTCGCCCGACTCCATTGGACCGAAGGAAAAGCGCAAGAGAATTCACGAGGGCTACAACAAGTGGGACTCCGTGACCACGTCCATCCACGCCGCATCGCGAGAACAGATTGCACGCATCAACGGTCTTGTGCTCCACGATAAGGGTTTTACTGGCAAGGGCATTACCATTGCCGTGCTTGACGGGGGCTACATGAATGCCGACCGTCTGCCGGCCTTTGCACAGACAAGGATAATGGGTATGCGCGACTTTGTCTATCCACCGTCGGAAGACATCTGTCAGGAGACCGACCACGGCACAAAGGTGCTCTCGGCCATGGCCGCCAATGCGCCTAACGTGTATGTGGGCTGTGCTCCGGACGCTTCCTACTGGTTGCTGCGATGTGAGGACCGACAGACGGAACAGCCTGTAGAGGAGGACTACTGGACCATGGCCGCCGAGTTTGCCGACTCTGTAGGAGCCGACCTCATAAACAGCAGTCTCGGCTACTATCATTTCGACAACAAACTGGGAAACTACCGCTACCGCGACATGGACGGGCACACGGCGTTCATATCGCGCACTGCGTCAATGCTGGCCAACAAGGGCATGATACTTGTGAACAGTGCGGGCAACAGTGGCATGGGACCTTGGAAAAAGATAACCTTTCCGGCCGACGCTCACGACATACTCACCGTGGGAGCCATTACTCCAACCATGGACAATGCGCCGTTCAGCGGCGTGGGGCCTACGCAAGACGGACGTGTGAAGCCTGACGTGATGGCTCCGGGCAGTCCGACGAGCTTGATATCGGGACGCGGTACAGTGGTGCAGGACATGGGCACTTCGTTTGCCACGCCACTCATCTGCGGCATGACGGCTTGTCTTTGGCAGGCGTTCCCTACCCTTTCAGCCAAAGAGATAATGTGGCTGGTGAGGCAGTGTGCCGACAACCACAATCACCCCGACAATGTCTTCGGTTATGGAGTGCCCGACTTCGGCAAGGCATTCAGTCTGGGACAGACCCTTGGGAATAAGTAAGAATCAAAAACAACTTGGGCAACTTATTTTCTCACTATAAGAGGAAAGAATATGGGTGAGGAAACAAATGTTAACCCATCAACAATAATCTAAAGACATGGACAATGACCAACGACTGACACTCTACGAGTTGAACAGCCTCGTGAGACGATGCATAGACGTGCTCTTGCCCGATGAATACTGGGTGGAGGCGGAGGTGTCGGAGCTGCGCACGTCGCCGCAAGGACACTGCTACATGGAACTGGTGCAGAAAGACTCTGCGGGCAACACTCCAGTTGCCAGAGCGAAAGCCAATTGTTGGCACAACACATGGAACGTGTTGGGACGACAGTTTCTCCAAGCCACAGGACAGTGGTTGGGAGCAGGCATGAAAGTGTTACTCAAGGTGAGGGCCAACTTCCACGAGGCGTTCGGTTTCTCGTGGATTGTGGTGGGCATTGACCCCTACTTCACCCTTGGCGACATGGCACGCCGCCGCAAGGAGATATTGGACAAGCTGAAGGCGGAGGGTATAATAGACCTCAACAAACAGCTGCCTCTGTCGCCGTTCGCACAGAGCATTGCCGTGATATCGAGCGAGACAGCTGCAGGCTATGGTGACTTCTGCCGACAACTGGCCGACAACGAGTATGGCTTCTGCTTCAGCACACATCTGTTTACAGCTGCCATGCAGGGCGAACGAGTGGAACAGAGTGTAATAGCGGCTCTGAACAGCATCTACGCCGAGGCCGACCGCTACGACTGTGTGGTAATAATACGCGGAGGTGGAGCCACAAGCGACTTGTCGGGCTTCGACTCTCTCGCATTGGCCGAGAACGTGGCCAACTTCCCTCTTCCCATAATCACAGGCATAGGCCACGACCGCGACGAGTCGGTCATAGACTTCGTTTCCCACACAAGGGTGAAAACTCCCACTGCCGCCGCCGCACTGCTCATAGACAACCTCAAGGCTGTGGCTGACAAGATAGACAAGTCGGAGCAGGCCATAAGGCAGAGAGCAAGGGCAAGGATGGACTTGGAGAAGTTGCGGTTGGCCAACGCTGACAGACGGTTGCCCACGCTTTTCACAGTGGTTAAGCTAAGGCAGGAGGCCAAACTCGACCAGGCTCTGAGCCGTACGGCCAACGCCATAGAGCGCACAATGACGCAACAGACGCACAAGCTGGAACGGCTGGCCGACAGTTTGAACGAGGCAACACGTAGCCGACTGACGCAAGAGAGTCACCGACTGGAGATGCTACAACAGCGCACTCATGCACTAAACCCACAGACGCAGCTCAACCGTGGCTATAGCATAACCTTGCACGAGGGCAAGGCTGTCTATGACCCTGCATCGCTAAAGCAAGGCGACAAGCTTACCACTCGGTTGGCTAAGGGCACAGTAAGTTCAACGGTGGACTGAGCGGTAGAGCGGCAGTGGGTGGTGCAAAGCCTATTTTTTAGAACCCACCTTAACAAAGAACGACAACAAGAATAATATATCAAACATAACTAAACCCGAACACTATGGAACGGAACATGAAATACGAAAAGGCCATGCAGGAGCTTGAGCAGATAGTAAGCCAAATGGAAGACGGAGTGCTCGACATGGACTCAATGCTTCAGAAACTGAAAAGGGCACAGGAACTGGTGAAGATGTGTCGCGACAAACTGACCAAGACCGAAGCGGAGATAAACGCCATGCTAAGCGAAGGCGACAAGAAGCAAGAATAAAACCAGGCTATAAATACAAGTTTATAGAGGTGGGGTCTATAAATTCCCACCTAGAACGAGACCTTAGAAACAAGACATGAAGAAGGGGCTGCGCCAAACAAATGACGCAGCCCCTTTCAGTGTTTAGTTA
>CAVHDN010000105.1:0-7289 GCA_963634315.1 Flexilinea sp.
CCTCGTGCTCGGCACAGACTGTGTGGCAGGTGACGACTTCAAGAACGACTGCAACACTCAGGTGTGCCCGTCCAACGACATTCCCGAAGGATGGGAGGGCATGGACGCTGGTCCTGAGACACGCAAGGCTTTTGCCGCTGCAATAGAAGATGCCAAGACAATTCTGTGGAACGGTCCTGCCGGTGTGTTTGAGTTTGACAACTTCACGGGTGGTTCCAAAGCCATTGCCGACGCCATTGCAAAGGCCACTGCAAACGGAGCTTTCTCACTCATTGGCGGCGGCGACTCAGTCGCTTGCATCAACAAGTTCGGCATGGCCGACAAGGTTTCATACATCTCTACCGGCGGCGGAGCACTGCTCGAAGCCATCGAGGGCAAGGTTCTGCCTGGTGTGGCTGCCATAAAGGGCGAATAAGTTTTATTGAAACCATAGGGCAACAATAGCATAGGGGGTTGTTCGGACCAAACATTCGAGCAACCCTCTTTTTTTGATTTAAGACATGTTCTAAAAATCACATTAACCTACATGACCGCAACCCTTATAATACTGGCCGTAACCGTCATGCTGTTCATCGCAGGAAAGATACGTTCCGACATTGTCTCACTGTGCGCCTTGTCGGCACTGCTTGTTTTCGGCATCCTTACTCCAGAAGAAGCTTTCGCCGGCTTCTCCTCTTCAGTCGTGATAATGATGATAGGACTGTTTGTAGTGGGCGGCGCCATATTCCAGACGGGACTGGCCAAAGCCGTCAGCCAAAGGATAATGAAATGTGCGGGCGGGAGCGACCTAAGGCTGTTCTTGCTTGTAGTGCTGGTCACCGCAGGTATCGGGGCGTTTGTAAGCAACACCGGCACTGTGGCCCTCATGATGCCCATCGTGGTCAGCATGGCCGCACAGACGGGCACACGTCCTGCACGCTTGCTCATGCCGCTTGCCTTTGCCAGCAGCATGGGAGGCATGCTCACGCTCATAGGTACCCCACCCAACCTCGTCATACAAGACACGCTGACCCAAGCGGGCTACGAACCGCTGAAGTTCTTCTCCTTTTTCCCGGTGGGCCTTGTGTGCTTGGCTGTCGGGATAATAGTGATGCTGCCCTTGTGCAACATTTTCTTGAACAAGAAGAAAAGTGGAGGCGAGACTGACGGCACTAAAAGCAAGACTCTCGACGCACTGGTGGAGGAATACAGTCTGGCCAACGGCGTACGCCGCTACCAGGTAACCGAAGCGTCGTCGATAAGGGAGAAAAGCGTGGCCGAGCTTGATCTGCGCAACCGCTACGGTGTGTCCATACTGGAGATACGCAATGAGAAGACCGACCGCAGCGGACTGCTGCGCACCGTCACGCAAAGCATAGCGAGCCCGGAGCGGTTGCTCTCGGCGGGCGACATTGTCTATTTGTTGGGCGAGGCGTCGAGGATGGATGATTTCGCGCGAGAAAGCAAGCTGAAGAAGTTAGACCAAAAGAACATTGACTTCTACGACTTGGGCATTGCCGAGATTGTGCTCATGCCGGAGTCGCGCCTCATTGGAACGACTGTGCGCAACTCGGGATTTCGCGAGCGCTACAGCATAAACGTATTGGGGATAAAGAGGAGCAAGAATTACATCATAGACAATCTGCCTGAGGAGAAACTAAGAGCAGCCGACGTGCTTCTTGTGCAAGGCAAATGGAGCAACATCGGCCATCTCGACAGAGAAGAGAGCGACTGGGTGGTGCTTGGCCAACCTGAGAAGCAGGCGCAGGATGTAATCCTCGACCACAAGGTTCCAATGGCCGCAGCCATAATGCTGCTGATGGTCTTGGCCATGGTGTTCGACTTCATCCCCATCGCCCCCGTCACGGCCGTCGTCATAGCAGGACTGCTGATGGTGCTCACCGGGTGTTTCCGCAATGTGGAAGCAGCCTACAAGACAATAAACTGGGAAAGCATTGTGCTCATAGCAGGCATGATGCCCATGTCAATAGCGTTGGAAAAGACGGGCACATCGGCGCTCATCTCCCACACTCTCGTCTCCGCACTTGGAGCCATGGGACCTACGGTCTTGCTGTGCGGCCTGTATTTCACCACTTCACTGCTCACCATGTTCATAAGCAACACGGCCACAGCCGTGCTCATGGCCCCCATCGCCATGACATCGGCCGTTGAGATAGGCGCGAGCCCCTACCCTTTCCTTTTCGCCGTAACGCTCGGCGCAAGCATGTGCTTCGCCTCGCCATTCGCCACTCCTCCCAACGCGCTGGTGATGCATGCAGGAGAGTACCGTTTCGGCGACTATGTCAAGGTGGGACTGCCTTTGCAGATAATCATGGGCATTGTCATGACTTTCGTACTGCCGCTGCTGTTTCCATTCTAAGCAGGGCCTGCCAACGGCCTCTCTTTTGGCCATTATGGACGAAAAAACATATATTCGGATGAAACACGCCCCTGTCTCGCTTCTTCATCCGCTACCTTTGTGCCCAAAGACCAACCAACTGAAAACTTTTATGTACAGAATTCTTTTAACCACGCTGCTCGGCCCTTGCATGACAATGGGGAAAGAGTATTCAAAAATCCACAAAATAAATTCCGCTCAAAACAAAGGAAATAGATATGAAAAACTTCTTTGTATATTCTTCCTGCTGGCGTGCTGTGTATGTATAAACGCCAACGAAGCTATCAGTCTGCAAGGAACATGGCGTTTCCAGTTGGATACTGACAACAATGGCATTGCCGGACGATGGTATGCGCAAGTGCTGACAGACAGTATAGCCCTGCCATGCACCACAGAGGAAGCCCGCAAAGGCAACTTCAACCGCAAAGGCGAGGTAAAGCACCTCACGCGCAACCATATGTATAACGGACGTGCATGGTACCAACGCGACATAATAATTCCACAGACATGGTTGGGACAGCGCATCGTATTCTCAATGGAGCGCACAAAAACCACCACGGTCTGGGTTGATACCTTCTGTTTGGGCAAGCAAAATTCATTGACAACAGCGCACGAATACATATTCCCTTCTAAACTTGCACCTGGCAAACACCGTCTGACGGTTCTTGTAGATAACAAAGACTTGCCGCCTGTGGGCGATCCGCACCAATTGAGCGACCAGACGCAGACCAACTGGAATGGTATTCTCGGACGTATAGAGCTAAGGCAGACAGGACAACTCTATGTCAGTGACGCCCGAATAGAACCGGATGTTAGCAGAGGGACAGTACGTTTGCTGCTGCGTTTTGCCGCCGATGCCGCCACGCACGTGTACGAAACGCTCTCCGTGGAGGTCGTTCCTCGTGATGTTTCAAGGCTCCTGCACGTCCAACCCGTAGCGTCGCAGACGTTTGCTTGTGCTGGCGATACAGGCCAATGGCTCTCTTTTGATATAAAGATACCCAATGCCAAGCTCTGGAGTGAGTTCCATCCCGATTTATATTTAATAAGGTATAGACTATCAGCTTCTCTTTCTTCTCGAAGAGGGGGCAAGGATGCCAGGAGTGAGGCTGTCGAGGGAGAGTTGACCTTCGGCATGCGTGAGTTTACCACTGTCGGCACGCAGTTTGCCATCAACGGCAAGACCACTTTTTTGCGCGGGAAGCACGATGCATGCGTCTTTCCCCTTACGGGCTATGCCCCAATGACGGTGGGAGAATGGGAGCGTGTGCTGCGCATAGCCAAGAGTTACGGCATCAATCACTATCGCTTTCACACGTGGTGTCCACCAGAAGCAGCCTTTGAGGCCGCTGACCATGTGGGAATATATATGCAACCAGAGCTGCCGGTGTGGGGCAGCATCGGTGCAAAGGCAAAGAAGGAAAAAGGTGATGTGGAGCAGAAACTTGACAACGACCCTGTGCAGAGCCGCACCGACTACCTTCGGGAGGAAGGGCTGCGGATATTGAGGGCTTATGGTCATCATCCGTCGTTCGTGATGTTGGCACTTGGCAATGAGATGTCGGGGTCGGAGGAGGTCATGGCCGACCTGATAGCTACCTTCAGACAGTATGACCCCACCAAACTCTATGCCCAAGGGGCGAACAACTTCCTCAACAACCCTCATTTAGTGGATGGCGACGACTACTGGACCACTACCATGACGGGCGGCAACTACCGTGCCGGACATTATGAGGCGAATACCGAAGGCAAGGAAGTGCGCGGCTCTTATCCCGTACACACCAAGGGACATGTAAACAATGAGAATTGCGGTACGATGAAGGACTATACTTCGGCAATCGAAGGCATTGCAGTGCCGGTGATAGGCCACGAAATAGGACAGTATCAGGTATATCCCGACTATGAAGAGACAAGGAAATATACAGGTGTGGTGCGCCCCGCCAACCTCGAACGCTTCCGTAAGAGTTTGGAACAGCATGGAATGTTGAAACAAAACAAAACTTTCACTCAAGCATCAGGTGCTCTTGCTGTAGCCTGCTACCGTGAAGACATTGAAACGGCATTGCGCACACCAGGCTTTGGAGGTTTCCAACTGCTCGATCTGCAGGACTTTCCCGGACAGGGCACAGCACTTGTGGGCATCCTCGATGCCTTTATGGACAGTAAGGGACTTGTTTCGCCCGAAGCATGGCGGCGGTTCTGCTCCGAAGTCGTACCGTTGGCACGTATGGAGAAGCGCATCTGGACTACCGACGAGACCTTTACCGCCACGCTTCAGGTGGCCAACTACAGCGAGGACGAATTGGAGGCCCCCTTGCAGTGGTCGCTCTCAGCCCTCACAGAGGGCTCTCTTCCTGCCAAGCCCATTGCCCAAGGCTCGGTAACTACGCTCGGCACAATAGCCGTTCCGCTCCATTTTATCAGAGAGAACAGTCAGCTTACACTCAAAGTCAAGGTGGGGCAGTATGAGAACGACTATCCCGTGTGGGTATTCGTCCGTGAACAACCGGTCAAAACCAAAGGTGTTGTCATTACCCGCACTTTCGACAAACAGACGCAGCGTGCCTTGGAAAAGGGGAAGACCGTGCTCCTGCAAGCCGACACGACAATCTTGCGACAATATATTGGCGGGGCGTTTCAATGCGATTTCTGGTGCTACCCCATGTTCCGCCGCTACAGCCCACCGGGCACTATGGGCTTGCTTGTGGACTCCGTCTCTGCAGCCCTACGGGATTTCCCTACCGCCTCACATTCCGACTGGCAGTGGTGGCACATCGCCCGATACAGTCCGGTTATGGTGCTTGACTGCCTACCGCAGGTACAGCCTATCGTTCAGGTTATCGACAACCTTTCACGCAACCACCGCCTCGGCATTCTCTTTGAAGCCAATGTAGGCAAAGGACGTCTTGTGGTGACAACCATCGCTTCCGACACGTCACATCCCGAAGTACTAGTACTTTTTAACGGTCTGCTCCGTTACATGCAAGGCAAGGACTTCCACCCCACTGTGACACTGACTCCAGATGAAATAACAAAACTGTTCAAATGATGAAAAGAACCATTTTATTGGCAAGCCTGCTCTGCCTCGTACTGACCACAGGCGCAAAGAAAAAGAACGCGGCAAAGCACGGCATGTTTCCCGACGGCACACCTGTGACGGAGTGGTTCAGCGACACTGCAAAGGTTGATGCGGCCTCATTGGGCCGCCAATATGTAGTGACCGACTACGGTGTGAGCAACGATTCCACGGCTCTGCAGACTAAGAAGCTGCAGGAAGTGATTGACCGTTGTGCCCGTGAGGGCGGCGGCGTAGTGGTCATCCCGCGCGGCACATTTCTCACCGGTGCCCTTTTCTTCAAGGCGGGCACGCACTTGCACTTCCTTGACGGCGGCAAACTGAAGGGAACAGACGCCATCAAGCACTACCCTCTCGTGGATATGCACATGGAGGGTCTTCCCGTGAAGTATTTTGCCGCTCTCATAAATGCCGACCACAACGACGGTTTCACCATCACCGGACACGGCACGATTGACGGCAATGCCCGACGTTTCTGGGAAGAATTCTGGATACGCCGGCAGTGGAACAGACAGTGCACCAACCTCGAAGCCCTGCGTCCGCAGCTTGTGTATATTTCATATTCCAACGATGTGACGGTGCAGGATGTGAAAACCGTCAACAGTGCCTTCTGGACCAACCACCTTTACCGCTGCAACCGTGTGCGCTATCTTGACTGCCACATCGAATCGCCCACACAAGGCAGCACCCGCGCCCCGAGCAGCGACGGCATAGACCTTGACGACTGCGACGATGTGCTCGTCAGGGGGTGCTATGTCAACGTGTGCGACGACGGTGTTTGCCTTAAAGGCGGTCGTGGCACGTGGGTTGATCGTGACTCAACGGCTGGACCGGTCAACCGGGTCATAGTGGAGCAGTGCCGTTTTGGCCACTGGACCAACGCTGGCGTGACCTTTGGCAGCGATGCTTTCGACTGTAGCAACGTCATCATGCGCGACTGCCGGTTTGAAGGCAGCAGCCATGTCCTCCTTTTCAAGATGCGAACCGACACGCCGCAACGTTACGAGAACGTGCTTGTTGAGCGGTGTGCTGGTCGTGTGAAGAACGCAATAGAGATTTCCTCGTGGAAACAGTTCCACTCGCTTGACCAACGGCCCGACATGCCCACAAGCATCGTGCGCAATGTCACTATCCGCGACATGGACATTCGCGCTGACAAGTTCTTTTACGTGAACCGTGGGCATAACTTCCTTATGGAGAACTTTGCTTTGGAGAACATCAAAGCCGAAGACAAGAAGAGCACCTTTGACATCGGCGACATCAACAACATCACGGTGAAGAACGTAACGCTCAACAATGTTGACAAGGGGAAAAACTTATAGGTGGGTTCTATAAATTCCCACCGTAAAGAATAACATTAAACTATGGGTTACGTTTTGTCATCTTACGGCCTCTTTTCGGTTCAATTCGTCTGTTCGTTCAGTCGTATAGCCCGCTATACTCCTTCACTCGCAGACAAATTGCCCTCGAAAATAGTCCCGTAATATGACAAAGCCAATTTATAGAACCCACCTATAAAGGTATTCAAGTTCCGCAAGTTGTATTGTGAAAATATTGGACAAAAGGCATAAGATGCGGCTAATGTCCAAAACGTACTAAAATAGGTCCAAAAAGAAAAGCGCCTCTTTTCTGGTAGAAATGAGGCGCTTTTCTCATAGAAATCAGGCGCTTTTCTCATAGAAATGAGGCGCATTTCTAAAAGGGGGGTATAGACATGGTCAGAAGCATAGCCAATTATTTTTACATTTGTTGCCTCTCACCCTAAAAGGGTGTGCGCTGCGCTGCATAGTTTCGGGCTTGCTAGTAGGAGCACTTCTCCGAAGTGCGACCCTATGC
>CAVHDN010000106.1:0-7288 GCA_963634315.1 Flexilinea sp.
GGCGGGAGTCATGTCGGGGGTTATGCACGCTCCTCTTACGGGCGTTTTCCTCATAGCCGAGATAACGGGAGGCTACAATCTGCTCATGCCTTTGATGATAGTTAGCGTGTGCTCATATCTCACCATAATCATGTTTGAGCCCCACAGCATTTATGGCATGCGCCTCGCAAAACAAGGAAAACTCATAACTCACCATAAGGACAATGCCATACTGACGCTGATGAGCCTTGACAGTGTCATTGAAAAGGACTACAGCCCCGTGCCTCCCAACATGGAGCTTGGCAAGATAGTAAGTAAGATAAGCCGTAGCCGCAATAGCTTTTTGCCAGTGCTTGACCAAGCGGGCAACTTGTTGGGTGAGATTGACGTGAGAAAAATACGCCATGTGATGTTCCGTACCGAATTATACAGGTATTTCACCGCAAGCCAACTGATGACCCAGCCTGCCGCTACGCTTCGAGATGGTGACTCGATGACGGAAGTGATGAGGGTGTTCGACAGTACACGGGCCGACTGGTTGCCTGTGATTGACGGCGATAATCATCTCAAAGGATATATATCAAGGCAGCGTGTATATGCCATGTACCGCAAGATGGTAGCCGACATGAGCGAAGAGTAGAAATATATTCCATAACCCGCCATAAAAAGATATAGATAATGGAAAAGAAAGACTTAAGGATAGTGTTCATGGGTACGCCCGACTTTGCTGTGGCCACACTGAAGGCTCTGGTCGATGGAGGATACAATGTAGTGGCGGTTGTTACCCAGCCCGACAAACCCGTTGGTCGTCATGGAAGTGTGCTTCAGGCTTCGGCAGTCAAGCAGTTCGCCTTGGCCAATGGACTGCCTGTACTGCAGCCCGTGAAGATGAAAGACCCAGTATTTGTCGAGCAGTTGCGTAGCTATTCCGCAAACCTTCAGATAGTGGTGGCTTTTCGCATGTTGCCCGAGATAGTGTGGGCCATGCCCCAGTACGGCACATTCAACGTACATGCAGCCTTGCTCCCACAGTATCGCGGAGCTGCACCCATTAACTGGGCGGTAATCAATGGTGAGACACAAACGGGAATTACCACGTTCTTTCTTGACAAGGACATCGACACGGGGCGCATCATAATGCAGATGCCCTTTGACATCAAACCTGAATATGACGCTGGCGACGTGTATGGCGGACTGATGGCTCTTGGAGCGGAGGTTTGTCTCAAGACCTTGGACAAGATAGTGGAAGGTGAAGGCCATCTCGTCTCAATGCCTCAGGACGAGCTCGTGGATTCTGGCACTGAGTTGCACGCTGCGCCAAAGATATTCAAGGAGACTTGCAGGATGGATTGGAACCTGTCGGCCAAACGCTTACATGACTTTGTGCGTGGGTTGAGCCCTATGCCGGGCGCATGGACTACGCTAGTAGCAGCCGATGGAAAGGAGACTGTGTTAAAGGTGTACAAGACCGAGCTTACCGATGGTGTTGATGGTTGCGCTCCGGGCACGATAATCGTTCAAGGCAAGACGATGGCGATTTTGGCGGGCGACGGTAAGGCTCTTTCCGTTGTGGAACTACAGTTGGCAGGCAAAAAGCGCATGGCTGCGCGCGACTTCCTCAATGGTGTCAAGGACATAGGGTGTTGTACCGTTCATTGATTTGGCCCCTGGCTCGGTATGGGCAGCAAATAAATTGTGCAGTCCTATATAATAAAAAAGGCAAGCCTCCGTTTGATTTAGTAAAAACAACAAATGAGGAGTTTGCCTATGGATTTTTTTACAAACGAAGGAACACAACCAAGCGAGAGAACTTTGGAACTCATACGACAGATAGCCTACAGCTACAGAGTGGTTAGGGGCGATGACGGAACGCTAACGGAAATGTTCATGAATTAGAAATAATGACTATAGTATCACCATCGTTGCTCGCCGCCGACTTCCTTAACCTCGAAAGCGAGTTGCAAATGATAAACCGGAGTGAGGCCGAATGGCTTCACTTGGATGTCATGGACGGCATTTTCGTGCCCAATATATCGTTTGGCTTCCCTGTAATCAAGGCAGTGGCCAAGGTTTGCACCAAGGCTCTTGATGTGCACTACATGACCATGCACCCCGAGGCTTATGTGGAGCAGACTGCCAAGTTGGGCGCAATGATGATGAACGTGCACTATGAGTCGTGTGTTCATCTGCACCGCACTGTGCAGGAGATACACAGCGCCGGAATGAAGGCGGGCGTAACGCTCAACCCAAGCACGCCCGTGTCGATGCTTGAAGACATCATAGGTGATGTTGATATGGTGCTTCTTATGAGTGTCAACCCCGGCTTCGGCGGTCAGGAGTTCATTGCTAACACGCTCAACAAAGTGCGTCGTTTGCGACAATTGATAGAGGCGAGTGGTTCCAAGGCACTAATAGAGGTTGATGGCGGTGTGAAGGCTTCCACCGCTGCTCCGCTTGTTGAGGCTGGAGCCGACGTGCTTGTGAGCGGAAGCTATGTGTTTGGCAACGAGAACCCCGAGAAAATCATCAGCGAACTGCATAGGCTGTAGATGCTAGTCGCTTTTTATTGACTTTTGCAATGCTGTTTGCCGAAAAATTGCTTACTTTGCACATCGTTATCACCTTGTACAGTGCCAATTAAGCATGACTAAGAAGATTATCCGGTGGACGTGCATAGCCCTTTTGGCTCCGTTCTTGCTCATCATACTACTAACGGTCCTCTTGTATCTGCCGCCTATACAGAATTGGGCAGTGCAAAAGGCGGTCTCCATGGCCTCGGACAAAACGGGCATGGACATAAGCATCAAATACATAAAGCTTGGTTTCCCGCTCGACTTGAAACTTGAGGGTTTTAAGGCTTTCCGACCCAGTAGTTCGCTTTCGCAAGGGCGCGACACTGTGGCCGATGTGGGCACTCTTGTGGTTAATGTTGAACTGTGGCCTCTGTTGAGCAACAAGGTGGTGATAAACAATCTTGACCTGCGCGAGACAGTTATCAACACCACCAACTTCGTGGCTTCGGCTCGCGTGAAAGGCAGAATGAAGCGTCTGTATCTGTCGGCTAGGGGAATAGACCTTGACAAGCAAGCGGTGAATGTGGACAATGTGATGCTGGCCGACGCTCAGGTGCATGTGGCTGTGAGCGACACTATTCCACCCGACACCACGGAAACCAAGAACGAGTGGAAGATAAACGTTGGGCGGTTGGAGGCCACAAATACAGCTGTCGCCGTTGACTTGCCGGGAGACACTCTTAGCCTAAGTGCCTATATGGGCAAACTCGCCGTGACTGATGTACATGCCAACCTGCTTGACGAACTTTACCGCGTTGGCTCCGTGGAGTGGAGCAACGGGCGCCTCGCCTACGACAACAACTTCGAACCACGTCTTGCCGGTCTAGACTATAATCACGTGGCACTTACTGATATAAACCTTGACCTCGACTCCATATTCTACAAAGCTCCCCTAACGAAGCTCAAAGTGCGTCGTTGTGCTTTAGCGGAGAAGAGCGGCTTGGCCGTAAGCGACATAAAGACCAGCCTAAGCCTTGATTCTGCATCTTTAAGTTTGCCGTCGCTATCGCTCCGCACACCGTCGTCAACCGTCGAGGCCAATGTGCACATGGACCTCAACGTGATGGACAGCGACAATCCGGGCCAACTCTATCTGCGTCTCAAAGCAGCTATAGGTAAACCAGACATCATGTTTTTCACCTCTGGCATGCCTCAACAGTTCGCCAACCGCTATCCCAACTGGCCACTGACTGTGGATGGCTCGCTTAGCGGTAACATGAAGCACTTAGACATAACTAACCTTGATGTGGCCCTTCCCACGGCCTTCAGCCTTTCGGCTAAGGGCGACGCAAGCAACCTCACCGATATGGCACGTCTGCAGGCCAATGTCGATTTCAGTGGAAGCACGGGTAATCTCGGCTTTGTTTCGTGCATGTTGCCGTCTGCGATGGCTAAGATGATCCGCATTCCGCAGGGCATGACCATAAAGGGCGATGCTATGGCCGACGGAAGTCTATATGCCGCCAATGTAACTGTGCGTGAGGGCAAGGGAATGGTGGAGGCCGAGGGCAGCATTGACACCAAGTCAATGGCCTATGAGGCTGATGTTGACATAAAGCAGTTACAGGTGCGCCACTTCATGCCTCACGACTCCATAGGCCATGTAACAGGCAGAGTGTGCGCAGCAGGTCGCGGTTTCGACTTCACCGATAAGAAGAGCCGCCTTGACTTCAACCTTAGTCTTGCTGCAATGGAGTATGGAAGGTGGAACGCCGAAAAACTCACCGCCAAGGCCGTGCTCAAGGATGGGGTGGGGCATGCAGAGATAGACAGCCACAACAAACTGCTCGACGGTGTGGTGGCTCTTGATGCTCTCGTGAGCGGCAAGACGGTGCAGGCCACACTCGAGACAGACGTGCGTAGGGTGGATTTGCAGTCGTTGCACGTCACATCCGTCCCAATGGCCCTTGGTCTTAGTTCCCACCTTGACTTCGCCTCCGACCTTGATAAGGAACACAAGTTGCAGGGCTTGGTGAATAACCTCACCGTGACAGCCCAAGACCAGACGTTCCGTCCCAAAGACCTCGTCATGGACATATTCACCAGTCGCGACACTACGTGGGCAAAGGTGGCGAGCGGCAGTCTCAGCTTCGACATGGAGGCACAGGGCGGCTATGAGCATTTGGTGCAACAGGGACAGAGACTGATGGGAGAACTTGAAACACACATGCGCAACAAAATTATAGACCAGGCCAAGCTCAAGGCATTGCTTCCCACCATGAACCTAAGCTTCTCCTGCGGCGATGACAACCCTTTGGCCAACTTCTTGCGCATGAAGGGCGTCATGTTCAACAGCATGGACTTGAGCCTTTCTGCATCGCCTTTCAACGGACTCAACGGCAAGGGCAACGCCTATTCGCTCATTGTTGACAGTACACGCATAGACACAGTGGAGTTCAGTATGGTGCAAGACTCCACCACGCTGCACTTCAATGGTAAGGTGCAGAACAACAAGCGCAATCCACAGTTTGTGTTCACGGCACTTGTCGAGGGCGAGTTCCTCAGCCGTGGTGCCGGATTGTCGTTGCGCTATTTCGATGCCGACAACAAGTTGGGCGTATCACTTGGCGCCAAGGCGGAGCTTGCCGACAGCGGCATCGCTGTGCATCTCACGCCCTACCGCCCCGTGTTGGGCTACACAGAGTTCAACCTCAATAAGGACAACTACATATTCTTTGGTCGTGACCGTAAGGTGCAGGCCAAGCTCGACCTCATAGCCGACGATGGCACTGGTGTCAAGGTGTCGTCGGAAGACCAAGACCCCGACCTTCTGCAGGACATAACCGTCAGCCTGAACAAGTTTAATCTCTCGAAGATAACCTCCGTCATGCCCTATGCGCCGCGCGTAGATGGCTTGCTTAACGGCGATTTCCGCTTGTTGCAGAACAAGGACGAGCGTTTCTCGGTACTTTCCGACCTGCAGGTCAACAACATGGCTTACGAGAACTGCCCAATTGGCAATCTGAGCAGTGAACTTGTATATCTGCAGAAAGATTCCACGTCGCATTTCGTTGAGGCGCGACTGAACCATGAGGGCAACGACGTGGGCGTGGTCAAGGGCACATATTACGAAGCCAATGGCGGCTCTATCGACGCCACTATGACCCTTACGCGCCTTCCTCTGTCCATCGTCAACGGCTTCATTCCTGACCAGCTGTTTGGCTTCACCGGTTACACCGACGGGGACATGACCTTAAAAGGCTCGCTCGATGCGCCTGAGGTCAATGGTGAGTTGTACCTCGACTCGGCCTATATGACAAGCGTGCCTTATGGTTTGCGCATGAGGTTCGACAACGACCCTGTGAGGGTTGTGGGCAGCAAACTGTTGTTGGAGAACTTCACCATGTACGCCCACAACGACAACCCTCTCAACATTTACGGCAACATAGATTTCTCAAACCTGTCGGCCATGACTCTCTCGCTGAGGATGAGGGCGCAGAACTTCCTCTTGATCGACTCAAAGAAGTCGTCAAAGTCGGTGGCCTATGGAAAGGCTTACGTCAACTTCCTTGGCAGTGTCAATGGTGCGGTTGACAACCTGCAGATGAGAGGACAGCTCGACGTGCTCGGCAGTACCAGTGTGACCTACATACTGAAGGACTCCCCTCTCAGCACGGACGATCAGCTGAAGGGATTGGTCACTTTCACCGATTTCCGCGACAGCACCAAGCAGGCCGAGACGAGCAGACCAGAGCTGAGCGGACTCGACATGCAGTTGATGGTGAACATCGAGTCGGGGGCACGTGTCAACTGTGCCTTGAACGCCGACGAGTCCAACTACGTTGACATAGAGGGCGGCGGCGAGTTGCGTATGGTCTATTCTGCCATGGACGACCTGCAACTCTATGGCCGCTATACCATAAACGACGGACAGATGAAGTATGCCCTGCCCGTCATCCCACTGAAGACTTTCAATATAGAGCAGGGCAGCTATGTTGAGTTTAATGGCGACATAATGAACCCCACGCTCAACATTGTGGCCACGGAGGAGGTCAAGAGCCTCGTGTCAAGTGAAGGTAGCGCAAGCCGAAGTGTCAAGTTCGACTGTGGAGTGAAGGTCACGAAGACATTGCAGGACATGGGCCTTGAGTTTACGCTCGACGCTCCCGAAGACCTCAGCATGAAGAACGAACTGGCGGCAATGAGCGTAGAGCAACGCGGCAAACTGGCAGTGTCAATGCTTACCACAGGCATGTATCTTGCCGAAGGCAATACCAGCGGTGTGTCGATGAACAACGCACTCAATTCCTTCCTACAAAGTGAGATAAATAACATTGCCAACAGTGCCATGCAGACCATAGACCTGAGCGTTGGCCTTGACCAGAACTCCGACGGTACTGGCAATACCTACACTGACTACTCGTTCAAGTTTGCCAAACGACTGTGGAACAACCGCATCAACTTCGTCATTGGAGGCAAACTGTCTGGGGCTAACAACACCACAAGCTCACAGGACGAAATGTTCATAGACAACGTGTCGCTCGAGTATCGTCTCGACCAGTCGGCCATGCGCTATGTACGGTTGTTCTACAACAAAGAGGCGCAAGACCTTCTTGAAGACCGCATCTCTGAGTATGGAGCCGGCTTCGTGTGGCGCAAGAAGATGAATCGTCTGAGCGAGCTGTTCACGTCTGGCAATTCCGGCAAGCAGGCTGTGCTGCCCGCAAAACAAGATACAATAAAGGTGGGTTCTATAAATTCCCACCGTAAAGAATAACATTAAACTATGGGTTACG
>CAVHDN010000107.1:0-7196 GCA_963634315.1 Flexilinea sp.
GCCTGTGGGTGCCTCACTCACTGTGACAGATACTTTCTCGCTTATAGCCTCATAGGTATTGTCAACCAGCTGCATCTCGTAGTCGCCCGCCGTTTCGGGGCAGGTTCCAGAGATGTTAATCGTCTGCGACATGCCCTCGTCAAGGTCCACCTTCGCACCTTCAACAATACCCGCCGTGCCAATGGCTCCCGGTTTGGTGAACTTGACATAGACCACACCGTCATATTCAGCCCCGGCATTGCTGATGGTGGCCGTAGCACTGAAAGCCTTGCCGGCATAGAGCGATGATGAGGCGGCGAAATCGGTGCACGACAGCTCGCTTGCACGTTCCTCGGGTGTGCTGAACACGATGCTCGAGCCGTTCACCTTAGCCGTAAGGCTGCCTGTGTAAGAACGATCGGTCTGCATCTTATACCATCGTTGGGTGTTCTTGTCCATATATGCAGGATAAACAGTATAGGTTCCTGCGGCTGAAGGGAACTGCGAGAGGTTGACACTCACAGCGTTGGTACCGCTATTGGTTTGATAGGTACCATCGCGGCCCGACAGACACGTAGTGTCGCCAGCAGCGCCAATCACCATTATACCCAGATTGACGGAACTTGCATAGACGCCACGGTTTCTGAAGCTACCTGTAAACGACACCTTGTGACTGAACGAGACAGACTTCTGCGACACATTGAAATTATTATCATTGTAATAGAGGGGTTCTATCACACCATTGTCCTGCGCCCGTTGTACGTTCACCGATATCTCCTGAGAGTCATCGTAGCCCGCATTGCTTCCGCCTGTGCCTTGTTGGTCAGGATCAAGTGCGGAGAGCAGGAAGTAGCCATCGCTAAGTCCGCTCCATCCCCAATTGATGTGGAAGTAGCCGTCCTTGTATCCATCGCAAACGAAAGCGTGTCCCACATCAGCATTAGAGTTAGCTCCACAGTAGAGCACTGGACGCGCCGCCGCCAATTCGCCATAGACCACAGCGTTCCATTCGGAAAGGCCGTAGTAAACGCGTTGCAGAGTCTTGATGTTCTTGTCGTAGGAGAAATAATTGATAAGTGCAGAGGGGACATACGTGATGGACGATCCACTGCCTGACGACGAATAAATCATGTCAACAGACACGCCTGCATCATACATCAACTTGGCCACAGCCGCCTTTGACTCTTCGGAGCTGCTACTGCCATAGGTAGCGGTCATAGAGTTCCAATCGTAGGTGCTTTGGCTGAAATCGACAGAGAGCGTTTGTCCGTTGCATGTATATGAATGCGAACCAGTGCCAACGAGAGGCCATTTGTGGTAGTACATTATCTGCGCCATGGCCGTTGCGAGACAACCAGTGGCACAGGTCTCGCCATTCAACGTGGGGCACAACGCATTGTAAGGACTTTCCTGGTCCCACTTTGCGGCCACCAGAGGTTCGATGGTAGCATAGACAGCAGGCGCAGCCTTGACGCCCGTGGCAGTCGATTTACTTGCCAGCTCCATCTGACGGTCATATTCGGAGAGCCACCATGCCATGTTGGTGGGGATGGAGGCCATGTCCAAGGTACCCTCATCGGCATAGCCAAGCACCTGGGCCACAGCCTTGTCGTCGGCAGCCACTATAACAAAGCCAGACGACGTGCCTCTGTTAAATGCGTAATAGCCCTTTGAAGAGGCGGCAAGTGTGAGCGCACCGTCGCCAGCCTTAGCTTTGCGCATGGTGGAAGAGCCACCGAAGAAACGCGAAGCCACAGCTTGGGCTTCGTCAACAGTTATTTTGTCGGCCAACGACACGTTGGCTACGAGGAGCGCACATAGCGCAGACATTATTGTTCGTTTCATGTTCATACAAGTATTTCGTCTCTTTTATCTTCTTTGTATCTTTGTCTACCTTTTGTATCTTTGTCGTTGCAATGGTCAGCGCGACAGCACAATAAGCCTCGGCACAGCGACACCAAATTCCGCTTTTACTTTTGCAAAAGTAGTGAAAAGTGGATTAACGGCAATAATCTAGATGTTAAATGTGGTTTCACCCGAGGCTTACCATTTGTCATAGCTATATTTTGTCTAAATAACCGGCCACGGCTTCGGCGAGGGAACAATTCGTGTTGAAAGTGTTGATACAAAAAGCATTGTAATTGGCCTGAAGGATATTGGCGACAAAAAGATTGCAAATGCAAGACACGCACCAAACATTTGAACGACAAAGGGTTAACAACCTAAAAGACTATTTTGACAAGTGCAAAACGCCAACTTGTCTAATAGGCCCAATAATAAACGATTACACGAAAAAGACACATCAGGAAGCTGAGAACAAGGATTTGCCCAATTCAAAAAAAAATGCGATATTTGCAAACCCAAAAGAAGAAAGCATCTTCGTTTAGGAAGAAAACAAAACATAATCGCCCACATGTCAGAAAGCTATAAGGGGCTCTGGGACAAAAGCCTTGCATTGATCAAGGAAAATGTGACAGAGCAACAATTCAAGACGTGGTTTTCCACGATAGTCTTCGAGAAGTACACTCCCGAAGACCATACCCTTTTGGTGCAAGTGCCGAGCAATTATGTATATGAATACTTGGAGCAGTACTACGTGGGATTGCTCAGCAAGGTGCTTACACGCTGTTTTGGAACTAACGTAAGACTTAAATACCGCATTGTCACCGACAAGGAGCACAACTTGTCGCAGGATGTAGAGGGCGACGAGCCATCGTCTATCGAAGCCCCAAAGCCAATGACAAGAGGCAACAAGGCTCCTACTGCGCTCGACGCGGCCGTACCGCAAGACTTGAACCCGCAGCTCAATCCGCACAAGACATTTAGCAACTATATTGAAGGCACGAGCAACAAACTGCCACGTACCATAGGATTGTCAATAGCGGAACATCCGGGCAAGTCAACATTCAACCCCTTCTTCATCTATGGTCCGTCAGGTTGTGGAAAGACACACCTTGTCAACGCCATAGGTGTGCGTTGCAAGGAACTTTACCCCCAGAAAAGAGTATTGTATGTCAGTGCGCGCCTGTTCCAAGTGCAGTTTACCGATGCCGTAAGGCAGAACGTGACCAACGATTTCATCAACTTCTACCAGTCGATAGACGTACTTATTGTTGATGATATCCAGGAATGGGTAACAGCGACGAAGACACTCGACACGTTCTTCCACATCTTCAACCACCTTTTCCGCAACGGCAAACAGATTATCTTGGCCAGCGACCGTCCGCCTGTTGACTTGCAAGGCATGAAAGACCGTCTGCTCACGCGTTTCAGCTGTGGACTTATAGCGGAGTTGGAGAAGCCCAATGTGCAGTTGTGCATAGACATACTCAACACAAAATGCCGCCGTGACGGTCTCAAGATACCTGCCGATGTGATACAATTCATCGCCGAGACGGCCAATGGCAGTGTGCGAGACCTTGAAGGGGTGATAAACTCACTCCTGGCTTACTCGGTCGTTTATAACAGCAACGTCGACATGCGGTTGGCAGAACGGGTGATAAAGCGTGCCGTCAAGATAGACAACCGTCCGTTGACGGTGGATGACATTCTTGAAAAGGTGTGCCGCCACTATAGCGTGACACAGCAAAACGTGTTCAGCCGCAGCCGCAAGCGCGACTATGTAGTAGTAAGGCAACTGTCGATGTACTTCGCGCAGAAATACACCAAGATGCCGGCCTCGCGCATAGGCCAACTCATAGGCAACAGAGACCACTCAACGGTTGTGCACAGTTGCTCCACAATAGAACGAAGGCTACAGACTGACAAGGCTTTCGAGGCGGAAGTGGCGAGCATAGAGAATTCTTTCAAGCTGAAAGACGCTTAATGGCTTTACCTTATATATTATAGGCCTGCACCAAATGTCCATCGGCATCATGGTGCAGGCCTTTTTTTTTAGAATCACCTTCAAAGATTTACATTGACTGTAACACCGGCCATAAGCCAAAGTCCCGGTTGCGGCACCTGGCCAAAGTCGTAGTAAGACTTGTTGAAAAGGTTGTTGGCCTCAACATACAACTTCCATGAGTCGGCACGCCATGAGACACGTGCATCGGTGATGGCATAGGGAGCAAAGCCTCTCACACTGCCATTGGCATCGGCAAACGTGCCGCAACGTTCCTGAAAGCGATACTTAAACGAGATGTCCAACCGTCGCATAGGCGTCAGGTCCAACGACGCAGTGACCTTGTGGCGTAGATATTCGAGGGTTGAACGGCTCTGTATGTTGGCTGGTTCGTCCTTCATCTGGTCCATATAGCAGTAGCCCGCGCTGAAAGAACGCAGCCAACTCTGACAAGGGAACAGTCTTTTCAAGTCCAACCTCACTGCCGTCTCTACGCCGAGGGTGTTTATCTTGGTGAAATTAACCGACTGCCACACAGCATCACTGCCCTCATCAGTGTGTCTTATCCAGTCTATGACATTGGTACAATGATTATAGAAGACACTTGCCGAAGCCTCCACGCCACCATTGACATACTTCACTCCGCCCTCAACGGCCCGAAGCTCTTCTGGTTTCAGCATCTTATCTGCCTTGTGGCCTCCTACCGAGTAGTACAATTCCGTCACCGAAGGCATCCTCAGCGAAGAATTGTACGAGGCATATAGCTTCAACCCTTGCACTATGCGGTAGCTTATGTCCACGCCAGGATAGACACGAATGTTCATGTTGTTCCACGAGTTCTTCACCGCCACCAAGCCTGCCGACAACGTCAGCCTCTTCAAGAGTATATTGTGCTCAACGGCAAAGCTGATGTTGCTCCGGTTAAGTCCGCAGGTATAGTCACGGCCGGTACCTTTCACATGACGCGATTGCGAGAGCGTCTCGCCAAGCGTGGTACTCACGAGGTCTTCGTTGCGCAGTGCGGCCGAAACGGCGGTGCGGCCGCAAGCCCAATCAAAATAAGTGTTGAGACTTATGCCGAACACATCGGTACGGTGATAGTTGAATGGCACTCCATTGGTCACGCCGTCATCGCCACGGTACAGTTCAAAGCGGTCAAGGTTTCTGTTCCAGTAGATTGACGGTTTCAGGTGCAACGAGCCTTGCTTGTTTTCAGCTTGTATTGCAGTGAATGTTTTCATGGTGTGCTCAAACTGGTCGTCCCACTTTGCTCCATAGAAAGTGTTTGAGCCAAAGTCCTTGACGCTAAGCCCCGCATGCCACTTCACAAGGGCGAAGTCATCGGCATAGGAGCCTTGGTAAAAGGCTTTGCCACCATGGAAGTCGGCATTAAGCCCACCCTGTTTGTTGCGGCTGTATCCATCGGAACGTGTGTAGCTTCCGGATATTTGATTGTTCCATCGACCAGCCGCTATGTTAGTCCTTGCACCGGCACTTACATAGCCGTAACTTCCACCCTCAACGTGTGCCGTGGCGGAACTTTGCGGTGCAGTGCGTGTGACGATGTTTATAGCCCCCACCAGCGACGATACTCCATAGACTCGGCCACCCGGTCCTTCAAGCACCTCTATGCGCTCTATCTCGGATATGTCAGCCGGGATGTCGAAGGCATTGTGCCCCGTCTGTGGGTCACAGATGTTTATGCCATTCAACAGTATGGCTATTTGCTCTTGGTTGCCTCCACGAATACTGATGTCGGTCTGCGCCCCTATGGGCCCGCGCTGCCGCACATCTACTCCCGAAGCATACTTCAGCAAATCGTTGACACTTTGCACTGGGGCGGCCTGTATGGCCTCTCTGTCCAGCACAGTAACAATTCTCGCAGCCTGGCTTGCCGTCAGGGGCGCTCGCGTCCCCGTCACGCTCACCTCGTCGAGCATCAACTCCCTGTCGGTGGAAGTCACAGTGTCGGCGGGTATCGGCTTTACGCCAATGCCCTCGGCATGTGCATGCGACAGGGTTGATGCGCTCAACACGGAAATGAGCACCTCACGTCCAAGGCAGGCAAAGAGCGAATATCCCTTGTTGCCAAAATGGTGGAACACAAGGACATCGCGCTTGATAAAACTGTCTTTGTACATATAATGTGTAGTATAGATGTCTCGCGTTTTGTGCAAGACGGATGCAAAGGTACTGCTTTAGTAATGTTCAAGCAACTTATTTTTCCCACATCACCTTAAAAGCAAGCATTGGCCGTTAATAGTCGTTAAACCGTTGTACGGCCATTATTTTTTTAGTTACTTTGCAACAAATTTGGTGCGTTATATCCAATCGACAAATGGCAAAAAGCAGAAAAAAGGCCCGCAAACGTCATGGTTTGCAGGTTGTGACGTTATGCATTAGCACCACTATGGTGCTCGTTTTGCTGGGCTTAGTGGTGTTCTCCGTGTTCACAGCGAACAATCTATCGACCTACGTAAGGGAAAACCTGACCGTCACCGTTCTGCTTGACGACGGCATGAGCGTAAACGATGCACATCTGCTTTGCCGTGACCTCTACCACAGACCTTACACCAGGCACATCGACTACATTGGCAAGGAACAGGCAAAGCAGGAGCAATGTGCCGCCATGGGTTCGGACCCTACAGAGTTCTTGGGCTTCAACCCCTTTTCTGCCACACTTGAAATACGACTAAAGTCGGACTACGCCAACCGGGAGTCGCTGCATTGGATTTCGAAAGAAATAGAAAAAAGGCAGGGAGTAACAAGCGTCACCTACCAAGAGGACCTTATGGACAAGGTGAACTCCAACCTAAGCAAGCTAAGCGGTGTACTTCTCATACTCGCCGTGCTGCTCACCTGTGTGTCTTTCTCACTCATAAACAGTTCCGTAAGGCTCAGCATCTACTCACGCCGATTCCTCATCCACACCATGAAACTCGTTGGAGCGTCGTGGGGCTTCATTCGCCGTCCCTTCCTCCGCAGAGCCATAGGCATAGGTCTTGTGGCCGCCACGTTGGCATGCGCCGTATTAGGAGGAGGCTTCTATGCACTATACACCTATGAGCCGGGACTACTTTCCATCATCACTTGGAAAGAGTTGACAATAACAGGTGCGGCAGTGTTCCTCTTCGGAATGGTAATCACCGCCCTCTGCTCCTTCATCTCGGTAAACAAGTTCCTGCGCATGACGGCAGGCGAGCTGTACAAAATCTGAACAACAAACATTTAACGGACATATTACAAAAATGGACAAGAGAAACTTGGCATTCGGCCGCATGAATTTCATCCTACTTGCCATAAGCATGGCAATAGTGGTCATTGGCTTCATACTGATGAGCGGTCCTGGTTCGACAGACACTACATTCAACCC
>CAVHDN010000108.1:0-7119 GCA_963634315.1 Flexilinea sp.
CCATTACAGCCATGATGGCTGCCACGCCTATGCCGTCGTCGGAGCCGAGCGTGGTGCCCTTGGCCTTCACCCACTCTCCATCGACAAAAGTCTCAATGGGGTCGGTCTCGAAGTTGTGTGTGCTCTCTTTCGACTTCTGCGGCACCATGTCCATGTGCGCCTGGAGTATCACGCCCTTGCGCCCCTCCATGCCCGGCGAAGCCGGCTTGCGCATCACTATGTTGCCTCCCGCATCCTTGAAGGCCTCGACCCCCGCCTGTTTGGCGAAGTCGAGCAAGAACTGCTGCACTTTGTCAAGGTGGCCCGACGGGCGCGGCACTTTGGTCAGCTCGTCGAAGTTGCGCCAGATGCACTCTGGCTTAAGGTTTCTAATCTCGCTCATAGATGTTTTTTCGTTTAGAGTTGGTCTTATATGTTATGTATGTGTAGAATCGCCGATATGGTCGCCTGAGCCTTGCCCCACAACCCTCGTGAAGCCCAACGCCGCCCACGCCACTATGCCCAGCGCCACTACGAGCATGGTCTGCACAGAGTGCACTATGAGCACGAAGTAGAGCGCATCCTCGTCGGCCACTCCGTAGAGCATGAGCATGGTCTTCACCGCGAAATGCCAAGGTCCGGCGCCGTTGGGAGTGGGCACCACCACAGCTATGCTCCCCACCACAAACGTGACCAGGGCGCAGGCCCAGCCCTGCGAAGAGGTGAAGCCGAAGCAGAAGAACGTGAGGTAGTAGTGGAGGAAATAACACCCCCATATGCCCAAGGTGAACAGTGTGAAGAGAGGAAAATTGCTCACGCCCCTCAGTGATATCACTCCCTGCCAGATGCCTCCGAGCGTGGCTTTCACCTTATTATATATGGACAGCTTCTTCAAGAGCATGTGAAGAAGCAACAGGGCCGAGAGGGCGCAGACGGCAGTGACCAGATAGCCCGTGGCCGAAAAGCGCAGCATGATGGCATCGATGCTCGTGCCCGTTTCGGCAAAGAAGGTGGTGAATACCTTGAGCTGGCACAGCAGCGTGAGGCCGGTCACACCCAACACCAAAAGCGAGTCGATGGCGCGCTCCGTGACCACCGTGCCGAGGGCCTTGGCAAACGACACTCCGTCGTAGCGCTTGAGCACTCCGCAACGCGTGAACTCGCCTATACGCGGCACGACGAGGCTGGCCGCATAGGACAGGAAGATGGCGTTGACGCAGGTGGCGCGACGCGGCTTCTCGCCAATGGGCGTCAGTGTCTGCCGCCAGCGCAGGCCCCTGAACACTTGCGCCATTATGCCAAACGGGAGGGAGAGCAGCATCCAGCTCCAGTCCATCTCGTGGAGCAGCACGTGCTCAATGCTCTTGAAGTTGAAGTCGCGGTACATCCAATAGAGGATTGCTCCTCCCAACAATAGGGGAAGCATCACCTTGACCGAGCCGTTCACTATCTTTCGCCAATGCATAACTGTCGGCAAAATTAATGCAATTCAGAGACAACGCAAAAATAATAATTCAATATTTTCATATTATGTATAGCACTCTCATTTCACCGTTGTCCATGCGCGCCACGTCTTTCATGTCCTTGTCGTAGAATACGGCCTGAATGGCTTTGTTGGTTATGCCGTGCCCAACGGCCAGGACGGTCTTGCCCCGATAGTTCCTGCGCAGATCGTCAAGGAAGAGCCGAGCGCGCTCCTTCAGGCGGTCGAGCGTCTCGATGTCGTCGGGCCAAGGCTCGTTCTTGAGCGAGGGAATGAACCGCCCGGTGAAGCTCCCCCAGTCGCGCTCCCTCAGCAGAGGCGTGGTTTCGACCCGCTTGCCGTGCGGTTCGGCTATGATTGCCGCAGTCTCCACGGCTCGCAGCAGGTCGCTTGACATGAAGATGTCTATGGGCTCGTTTTCTAGTTGGTCTCTCAACTTCCGGGCTTGCTGTCTGCCGTGCTCGTTTAGCTGTCCTTGCGTCTGCCCCTGCATGATTTGGGCGGCGTTGTCGGTGGTCTCACCGTGGCGTACAAGATATAATATGGTCATATAAAAATGGTCGTTTGTGGCACAAAAGTACTAAAACAATTGCACTATATTGCTTATTTTATTAATTTTGTGGCCATAACAGAAACAAACAACAATACATGATGAAAACATTAATGGGGACTTTCATGCGCGCCGTTTGCTCCATAGCCATCGGCGTGATGCTCATACTCTATCCCGACAATACCGTGCTTTGGCTTACGGTGGCCATCGGTGTGCTGTTCTTCGTGTCGGGCGCAATATCGTGCTTGGCCTACCTCACTGCCCGCCGTCCATTGGCGCTGGGCGCAGGTAGGGACGACATCCCGACTGTGGGTGCAAAGGTTCGTCCCGTGTTTCCCTTGGTCGGGCTGGGTAGTCTGATTCTCGGTATTCTGCTCGCGCTCACCCCCGCGGTGTTTGTCAAGGGGCTGATGTATATCCTCGGCATTGCGCTGGTGCTCGGCGCAATAAACCAATACATGGCCCTCATCAATGCCAACCGCGTGGCCCGCGCTCCATTCGTGTTGTGGATTTGCCCCACTTTGATATTGCTCACAGGCTTGTTCGTGCTGCTGAAACCCTTGGCCTCGGCATCGCTCCCATTGCTCATAATAGGCTGGTGCAGCCTGCTGTATGGGGTGACAGAGGTGGTGAATGCCCTGAAGATAAGGTCGGAGCTGGCCCGCATGGCTCGCATGGAGCAGCCGCAAGACGAGGACTGATAGTCGGAACATTAACAACGTGGCTTTTTAGAACACGACTTATATAATAATAAAACAAAACAACACTATGTCAAACAACAAAGAAAAGCTCTTTACCGAGTTTACCGCCCCTACAAAACAGGAATGGTTGGACAAAATCCAAGTGGACCTGAAAGGGGCCGACTTCAACAAGAAGCTGGTATGGAGAACCAATGAGGGATTTGACGTTCCTCCATTCTACCGCCGTGAAGATGTATTGCAGTTGAAAACGCCCGAGGCTCTGCCAGGCGAGTTCCCCTACGTGCGCGGCAACAAAAAAGGCGACAATGCATGGTATGTGCGCCAGAACATTAATGTGACCGACGCGAAAGAGGCCAACGCCAAGGCTCTCGACATACTGAACAAGGGCGTTGACTCCCTGGGCTTCCACTTCGGAGGCGATGCGGTGAGCCGTGAGTTCGTCGAGACATTGCTCGACGGCATCGTGTGCGACTGCGTGGAGCTGAACTTCTGCACCTGCAAGAGGCACTCCGTGGAGCTGGCCCACCTGCTGACCGACTATTTCGAGAGCAAAGGCTACGACAAGGAGAAGATAGTGGGCTCGATAGATTGGGACCCGATGGAAAAAGTTGTCATGCACGGCATGGACACTACACCGTTGCTTCAGCTGGCTCCGCAGCTCGTGGAGGCTTTCAAAGACTATCCCAACTTCCGCTGCATCACGGTCAACGCCGCCTCGCTCAACAACGCCGGCGCTTACATAGTGCAGGAGCTGGGCTACGCTCTCTCTTGGGGCAACGAATACCTCAACCAACTGGTGGAGGCTGGCGTGGAGCCTACATTGGCCGCAAAGAAGATAAAGTTCAACATGGGCATCTCGGAAAACTACTTCATGGAAATAGCCAAATTCCGTGTCGCACGCTTGTTGTGGGCGGAGATAGTGAAGCAGTATGGGCCGAAGTGCGACTGCGCTTGCAAGATGTGCGTCAACGCCATGACAACAGCCTACAACATGACCGTGTTTGACAGCTATGTCAACCTGCTCCGCTCGCAGACCGAGACCATGAGCGCAGCTATCGCCGGCGTTCACTCCATTGTGGTGCGCCCGTTCGACGACGCTTACGAGCAGCCCACCGACTTCTCGGAGCGCATAGCACGCAACCAGCAGCTGCTGCTTAAGGAAGAGAGCCACTTCGACAAGGTGGTTGACCCATCAGCCGGCTCCTACTTCATAGAGGAGCTCACCACGTCGCTGGCTGATGCCGCATGGAAACTGTTCCTCAAGATAGAGGACGAGGGGGGCTTCTTGGCCGCTGCGAAGAAAGGAACGGTGCAGGACGACATCAACGCCACAAACATCAAGCGCCACGGCGATGCCGCCAAGCGCAGGGAGTTCATACTTGGCACCAACCAGTTCCCCAACTTTACGGAGAAAAGCGACGGCAAGGAGCCTATGGACAAGTGCCACCACAGTTGCGGACAGGAATCCACTCCGTTCAAGGCCATTGAGTCGTCACGCTTGGCTGCCGACTTCGAACAGCTCCGTCTGGCCACAGAACACGGCAAGAAGGTACCCACGGCGTTCATGCTTACCATAGGCAACCTGGCTTGGCGACAGGCTCGCGCCCAATTCAGCAGCAACTTCCTCGCATGTGCCGGCTATAAGATAATAGACAATCTTGGCTTTGACACAGTGGAGGAGGGTGTTGACTCTGCACTCAAGGCCGGTGCCGACATCGTGGTGCTCTGTTCCAGCGACGACGAATATGCTACCTACGCCGTTCCCGCCTTCAAGTACTTGGACGGCCGGGCCATGTTCATAGTGGCCGGAGCCCCTGCTTGCATGGAAGACCTCAAGGCTGCAGGCATAGAGAACTTCGTGCATGTGAAATGCAATGTGCTGGAGACGCTCCGCGAATACAACAAGAAATTAGGCATATAAAACAAGCTGGGCAAGAGCTATAGTGCTAAAAAGAATATACATCGAACTATGAGAAAGAATTTTAAAGACATAGATATATTTGCTGGCATCGAACCCGCTGACGGAAGCCAGTGGCAGAAAGACAACGGCATCGAATACAACTGGAAAACACCCGAGCACATCGAGGTTAAGCCGGTATATACAAAGGAAGACCTTGAAGGCATGGAGCACCTCGACTTCGCCGCCGGCATCCCGCCGTTCTTGCGTGGCCCGTACTCCATGATGTATCCCTTCCGTCCGTGGACCATCCGCCAGTATGCTGGCTTCTCCACTGCAGAGGAGTCCAACGCATTTTATCGCCGCAACCTCGCTTCGGGACAAAAGGGATTGTCGGTGGCCTTTGACCTTCCCACACACCGTGGCTACGACCCCGACAACGAGCGCGTGGTGGGCGACGTGGGCAAGGCTGGAGTGTCCATATGCAACGAGGAGAACATGAAGGTGCTCTTCGACGGCATTCCACTCAACAAGATGTCAGTGTCGATGACCATGAACGGCGCGGTGCTCCCCATACTCGCATTCTACATCGTGGCTGGACTGGAGCAGGGGGCCAAGCTTGAGGAGATGGCTGGTACCATACAGAACGACATCCTCAAAGAGTTCATGGTGCGTAATACTTACATCTACCCGCCTGCTTTCTCCATGAAAATCATTGCCGACATCTTCGAGTACACCTCGCAGAACATGCCTAAATTCAACTCCATATCCATCTCCGGCTATCACATGCAGGAGGCAGGGGCCACTGCCGACATAGAGCTGGCCTATACTCTTGCCGACGGCATGGAGTACATTCGCGCCGGAGTGAACGCAGGCATCGACATCGACGCTTTCGCTCCGCGTCTGTCGTTCTTCTGGGCCATCGGAGTCAACCACTTCATGGAGATTGCCAAGATGCGTGCGGCACGTGTGCTGTGGGCCAAGATTGTGAAGAGCTTTGGTGCAAAGAACCCGAAGTCGATGGCTCTGCGCACTCACTCGCAGACATCGGGATGGTCGCTCACCGAGCAAGACCCCTACAACAATGTGGGACGTACTTGCATCGAAGCTATGGCTGCTGTGCTGGGACATACGCAGTCGCTCCACACCAATGCTCTTGACGAGGCAATAGCACTGCCCACCGACTTCTCTGCGCGCATAGCACGCAACACACAAATCTACATTCAAAACGAGACTAAGGTGTGCAAGCACATTGACCCGTGGGCTGGCTCCTATTATGTGGAAAGCCTTACCGACGAACTCATACACAAGGCTTGGGAACACATCCAGGAAATCGAGAAGCTGGGAGGCATGGCCAAAGCCATTGAGACTGGTGTGCCGAAGATGCGCATTGAGGAGGCTGCAGCGCGCACACAAGCTCGCATAGACAGCGGCGTACAGGTCATTGTCGGCACCAACAAGTATCGTCTTGACCATGAAGACCCGATAGACATCCTTGAGGTGGACAACACTGCAGTGCGCAAGCAGCAGGAGGAGTGCCTGAAGGAGGTGCGAGCCAAACGCGACAATGCGGCGTGCAAGAAAGCATTGGCCGAGCTCACCGAGTGTGTGCGCTCCGGTAAGGGCAACCTCTTGGCTCATGCTATAGAATGCGCCAAGCTGCGCTGCACGCTGGGTGAGATAAGCGACGCATGCGAGGAGATAGTAGGACGTTACAAGGCAATCATTAGAACAATATCAGGCGTGTATTCATCAGAAAGCAAGAACGACAAAGACTTTGAACTGGCTTGCCAGCTTACAGAGGAATTTGCAAAGAAGGAAGGCCGCAGACCACGTGTCTTTGTGGCTAAGATGGGACAGGACGGCCACGACCGTGGAGCAAAGGTTGTGGCTACGGGCTATGCCGACTGTGGTTTTGACGTTGACATGGGTCCGTTGTTCCAGACTCCGGCCGAAGCTGCTCGCGAGGCTGTCGAGAACGATGTGCACGTGGTGGGCGTTTCGTCGCTCGCCGCTGGTCACAAGACTCTTATTCCGCAACTCATAGAAGAGCTGAAGAAGCTTGGCCGTGAGGACATCATGGTCATCGCTGGAGGCGTGATACCTGCCCAGGACTACGACTTCCTCTACAAGGCTGGTGTAGCTGCCATCTTCGGCCCCGGCACATCAGTTGCCAAGGCTGCAGTGGAAATGATGAAGATTCTGCTGGACAAGGAATAACTTATGGTGGGAATTTATAGAACCCACCTTATAGGCTCGGAATGCAGGCTGCAATCGTTGAGCCTGTCCCAAGTATTCACATCTTACGCGTGGAGTGTCTGTTCAAAACTGACGCTCCACGCGTTTTCTTAATTACCGCGATGCCCCAAAGGCTTTTCCCGTTTTTTATTCGTATTTTTGCAAAGGAAATGTCTTTTGTCATAATCTAAAAACTACCAACAACATGAAAGAAGAGTTCATATCCATACTGAAAGCTACCAACCGGAAAGGTATTGATGCTGTGTTGACT
>CAVHDN010000109.1:0-7114 GCA_963634315.1 Flexilinea sp.
CCAAAGCACAGTACTCAAGCCGCACCCGTTGTTCCTCGATTTCATAAAGGCAGCCATAGCTAACCAAAAGAAATAACCATTTCAAGCAGAGATGAACAAGAATACAGCAATAGGCTTTTTGCTCATGGCCGCAGTGCTCTTCGGCTACATGTGGCTCAACCAGCCATCTGAAGCCGACATGGCGGCAAGGCGCCAACAGGACTCAATAGCCACAGCAATGAAGGCTGAGGCCGAAAAGACGCAGAAAACCAATGAGGCGGCAAAGAAAGCGCAGGCGCGCGCCGCCGCTCAGGAGGACACGACAGCTCTGTTCCACAAGGCTCTCTCGGGCATCAACAGTCAGGTGACGCTCAAAAACGACAAGGTGGAGCTTACTCTCGACACAAAGGGAGGCATAGTCAAGCAGGCAAAGATACTTGGTTTCAAGGACAGGAAGGGAGAGGACCGCGTTACGCTGTTTGGCGGCAACGACCAAAACCTCAACTTCATGTTGGCAGGGAAAAGCACCAACATCATAACCAACGACTTGTATTTCACCCCAACCAACTGCACTGACAGCACCGTGACCATGATTGCAGAGGCTGGCAATGGAGGACAGATTGCCATAGACTACAGTCTTGGTCAGGACTATCTGCTTCACATGACTTTCAGGGCACAGGGACTGGCTGGCGTGTTTGCCCCCAACTGCAAGGACATGGACATTGTATGGAGCGACAAATGCCGCCAACAGGAGAAGGGATTTACCTTTGAGAACCGTTACGCCTCGCTTACTTATAAGGAAAAGGATGGTGGCACAGACTACCTCAACGAGACGTCGGAGAAGGTTGACGAGCCTGTTGACAAAGCACTCGATTGGGTGGCCTTCAAGAACCAGTTCTTCAGCGCAGTGCTCATAAGCAAGGATGACTTTGCGACCAATTCGCAGATGACAAGTGTTCCGCAGGCCAAGGGGTCGGGCTATCTGAAGAACTATGAGGCTAAGATGAAGGCCTTTTTCGACCCGACAGGCTCACATCCCACGGAATTTGAGATGTACATTGGCCCCAACGACTTCCGTCTGTTGAAAAAGGTGGAGCAGGAAAGCACGTTTGGCAAGGACTTGGAACTGCAGCGGCTCGTATATCTCGGATGGCCTCTGTTCCGCATCATCAACCGCTGGTTCACAATCTATGTGTTCGACTGGCTCACAGGCTTAGGCCTCAATATGGGAATAGTGCTTATACTGATAACTATGCTCCTCAAGTTCATCACCTACCCGTTGGTGAAGAAGAGCTACATGAGCAGTGCTAAGATGAGGGTGCTGAAGCCCAAATTGGACGAGGCAACGAAGCAATACGACAAGCCTGAAGACCAGATGATGAAGCAGCAGGCCATGATGAGCCTTTACTCCCAGTATGGAGTAAGTCCGTTGAGCGGCTGTCTGCCCATGCTCATACAGATGCCCATCTGGATTGCAATGTTCAACTTCGTCCCCAATGCCATACAGTTGCGTGGCGAGAGTTTCCTGTGGATAAAGGACTTGTCAACATACGACCCCATATTGGAGTGGAACACTAACCTATGGCTCATAGGCGATCACCTGAGCTTGACGTGCATACTGTTCTGCGCCACCAACGTGTTCTACACCATGATGACCATGAGGCAACAGCGCGACCAGATGGTGGGACAGCAGGCCGAACAGATGAAGATGATGCAGTGGATGATGTATCTCATGCCAGTAATGTTCTTCTTCATGTTCAACGACTATTCTGCAGGACTCAACTTCTACTACTTCGTGTCGCTCTTCTTCAGCGCAGCCATCATGTGGCTGCTCCGCAAGACCACCAACGACGCAAAGCTGCTCGCCATATTGGAGGCCCGCTACAAGGAGAACCAAAGCAAGCCGAGAAAGACAAGCGGTTTGGCTGCAAGAATAGAAGCCATGCAGCGTGAGGCCGAGGAGTTGCGCAAGCAGCGTGAGAGAATGAACAAGAGATAGGTCGCAAAGCAGCCTATATATAAAGGAGAGGCACGGAAACACTGAACTTATGACCTTCGGACAAATGCGGCTGGAGAATGTTGTTCGGTGTTTCCGTGTCTCTTTTTCATGTTCCGTCTGATGGGAAGTCGCGCTTCTGATGAGCTATACTTGAAGGCTAAGACGGATGGCCTTGCGTCAGATTTGGCAAGGCATGAATGAAGGGAACAAACAAATGTACAAACCAAAAACAATACTATAAAACGATGAATAGAATGGCAACGATAGCTACTGCCGCCATGCTTGCACTGAGCGGTAGTGCCGTGGCGCAGGACAATGCGCCAATAGGCAAGAGTGACATCACTCTGAGTAGTGACCTTATGACCCCAGAGGTTTTGTGGGCTATGGGGCGCATAGCCTCTGCGGAGGCTTCGCCCGATGGCAAGAGCATAGTCTATCAGGTGGGCTACTACAGCGTCAAGGAGAACAAGAGCCACCAGGTGGTGTGCGTGATAGGTCAGAACGGAAAGGGTAACCGCCAACTTACTACGGGCACGGCGTCGGAGACCGACCCGTCGTGGATAGAGGGAGGACGGCGCATTGCGTTCCTGTCTGACGGACAGCTGTGGACCATGTCGCCCGACGGCACCAATCGTGTGAAGCTCACCAACGACAAGGACGGCATAGAGGGCTTCAAGTTCTCGCCCGACGGCAAAAAGGTGGTGCTGCTGAAGTCCTTGCCCTACCATGACATAATAAAGGAGAACCCCTCCGACCTGCCCAAGGCGTCGGGGCGACTCGTCACCGACCTCAACTACCGTCATTGGGACCATTATGTGGAAAGCATACAGCACCCGTTTGTGGCCGATGTGACAGCCAACGGCATTGGCGAGGCTAAGGACATCATGGACGGTGAGCCTTACGAGGCTCCGCTCGCTCCGTTCGGCGGCATTGAGCAGATAAGCTGGAGCACCGACTCCAAGTCTGTTGCCTACACCTGCCGCAAGAAAACGGGCGTTGGCTATGCCATATCCACCGATGCCGACATTTATCTGTACGACACCCAGACGGGCAAGACGCTCAATCTGTGCAAGCCCGCCGGATATAAGCCCGTGGCCGTTGACCCTACCCATACCATGAAAGACCAGGCGGTGAACAGCAAGGAGAACCTTGCCAACAACCCCGGCTACGACACCAACCCGCAGTTCTCGCCCGACGGCAAGTACATTGCTTGGCAGAGCATGGCGCGCGACGGCTATGAGTCCGACCGCAATAGGCTCTGCATATACAACCTTGCCACTGGCGAGAAGAAGTATGTCACGGAGACATTCGACTCCAATGTCGATGCTTTCTGTTGGAGTGCCGACTCAAAGACTCTGTCGTTCATTGGCGTGTGGCACGGCTGTGTCAACATGTATCAGACCAACCTCAAAGGCGAGGTGCGCCAGTTGACCGAAGACTGGGCCGACTTCGTGTCTATAGCTCCAGCCAACGATGGAGGCAAACTGTTGGCAATGCGCCAAAGCATGTCGGCTCCTACTGACATCTACATCGTCACTCCGGGCAAGGATGTGAAGCGCACAAAGGTGGAACAGGTAACCTTCGAGAACAAGCATCTGCTCGACCAACTGTCGCTGGGCAAGATGCAGCAGCGGTGGGTGAAGACCACCGACGGCAAGGACATGCTCTGCTGGATAATGTTGCCCTCCCACTTCGACGCATCGAAGAAATACCCCACGTTGCTCTTCTGCGAGGGAGGTCCGCAAAGCCCCGTCAGTCAGTTCTGGAGCTATCGCTGGAACATTCAGATTATGGCCGCCAACGGCTATGTAGTAGTGTTGCCCAACCGTCGCGGTTTGCCTGGCTTCGGCAGCGAGTGGAACGAAGAGGTGAGCGGCGACTGGACGGGACAGTGCATGAACGACTATCTCTCGGCCATCGACGACGCAGCAGCCAATCTGCCCTTTGTTGACAAAGACCGCCTCGGTGCCGTGGGCGCAAGCTTCGGCGGCTTCAGCGTTTACTACCTTGCCGGTCACCACGACAAGCGCTTCAAGTGCTTCATCTCCCACGACGGAGCGTTCAACCTCGAGTCGATGTACACCGATACCGAGGAGGCGTGGTTCAGCAACTGGGAGTATGAGGACGCTTTCTGGAACAAGCAACTCACGCCCAACGCCAAGCGAACCTACGACAACTCACCCCACAAGTTTGTTGACAAGTGGGACACGCCCATTCTCTGCATTCACGGGGAGAAGGACTACCGCATAAACTACAACCAAGGCATGGGAGCGTTCAATGCTGCGCGAATGAAAGGCATACCCGCCGAACTGCTCATCTTCCCCGACGAGAACCACTGGGTGCTCAAGCCGCAGAACGGAATACTGTGGCAGCGCACGTTCTTCAACTGGCTTGACCGTTGGCTGAAGAAATGAGCTCCAAGAACAAGACAGACAAGTCAAAAATACGTAATAAGATAAGAATGGTAGAACAAATTAAAAAGAAACTCAGCGACTCAAAGACAGCTCGCTGGACAACGCTCGTCATAGTGAGCTTTACTATGATGTTCGGTTATTTCTTCACCGACGTGATGTCACCCCTTGAGCCATTGCTCACTGCGGCCAAAGAAGACGGAGGCCTCGGTCTCGGTTGGACATCCGACGAGTATGGATTCTTCTCGGGAGCCTATGGCTACTTCAATGTGTTCCTGCTGCTGCTGTTCTTCGGCGGCATCATCCTCGACAAGTTCGGCATTCGCTTCACAGGCGTCATGTCAACCGTGCTCATGTTTGGAGGAGCTTTGATAAAGTGGTGGGCCTTGGCCAACAACTTTGAGGGCAGCGTGACCCTACCCCTCGGCATAGGCACCTACAGCGTACAAGTGCTTTGGGCTGTGCTCGGCTTCGCCATCTATGGTGTAGGCTGCGAGATTGCCGGAATAACCGTGAGCAAGGTCATCGTGAAGTGGTTCACTGGCCACGAGCTAGCTCTCGCCATGGGTCTGCAGGTGGCCTTGGCCCGTATAGGCACTGCCGGTGCATTGGCCATCTCCCTACCCTTTGCCAAGAGCATGGGCGGCGTGTCGGCCTCGGTGGGCTTGGGTGCAGCCATGCTCTGCGCCGGAATGGTGGCGTTCATAGTATATTGTGTGATGGACAAGCGTGAGGACGCTTCTGCCGCAGCAGCCGCAGCCGAACCGGAAGAAGGATTCAAGTTTGCCGACCTCAAGGGTCTGCTCACCAACGTCGGCTTCTGGTATGTGGCCGTTCTGTGCCTCATGTTCTACGCCGGAGTGTTCCCCTTCCTTAAGTTTGCCACCAAGCTCATGGTGTTCAAGTATGGTGTAGATGCCAACGTGGCAGGCCTCATACCGGCCATGCTCCCCTTCGGCACCATATTCCTCACCCCGTTCTTCGGCGGCATCTACGACAAGTATGGCAAGGGAGCCACGCTCATGCTCATAGGCAGTGTGCTGCTCACCTGCGTGCACATCGTGTTTGCTCTGCCGTTCAACTCATGGATTTTGGCCATAGCCGTCATGGTGGTACTCGGCATTGCCTTCGGTCTTGTGCCGTCGGCCATGTGGCCGTCGGTGCCGAAGATTATCCCCATGAAGCTACTCGGTACCGCCTATGCACTGATATTCTACATACAGAACATAGGTCTCGCCCTCGTGCCTGTGTGGATTGGCAAGGTGAACCAAGCCAACACCATGGCCGACGGCACCATCGACTACACCGAGACCATGACCATCTTCGCCGGCTTCGGCGTGTTGGCCATAGCCATCTCACTGCTGCTCCTCATGGAGGACAAGCGCAAGGGCTACGGACTGCAGAAGCCTAACATAAAGAAATAAGGTGAAGCTAAGTAATGTTCATTCTCACATTACTTAGCTTATAGGGAGCACCGCTTATGCCAAGGAGCATAAGCGGTGCTTTGTTTTTTCTACAGTTTGTCATACTCACTGTCTTCAACAGGCTCAAGCCACTCATTAGTCGCCCCATCGGCAGGCACTGCTATGGCTATGTGCTGAAACCATGAGTTGGCCGTAGCTCCGTGCCAGTGCTTGACCTCGGCGGGAATGTTCACCACATCACCAGAATGCAGAAGACGGGCGGGCTTGCCCCACTCCTGATACCAACCCTCACCGCCTACGCAGATGAGCACCTGTCCACCCTTGTGGTGTATGTGCCAGTTGTTGCGGCAGCGCGGCTCAAACGTCACGTTCGACATGTGCAGACCCTCGCCGAGCAGTGGCGCAAGATAGCTGTTGCCTATGAAGTATTTGGCATAGGCCGTGTTGAGTTCCCCCTTTGGGAACATCATGCCGTCGATGGGCTTACCCTCGCTGAACGGCTCACCAAAGTATCTGGCCACGGCCTTTGCCGCGCGATAGGCCTCCACACCCCCTACCCTTTCGGCAAGAGTCTTGGACAGGGAGTGCAGTTCGTCGCTACTCACACCCATGTTTACAGCTCCCCTCACGTGAGCGTTCAACTGCGGCTCCACACCCTTCATCGACGCCAGAGCGCTCACCGTCACCAGTTCCCTGTCGGCATGACTAAGCACGTCGCGCGAGAAGATGTCGCCGAAGAGATGGGCTTTAAGGTAGAAGTCAGTGGCAGGAGCAAACGTGTAGGTGAACGGTTTGCCGCCCACGAGCTGCGTCTGCACCTCGGTGCCCTGCTTCAGAGCATCGTAGTCGTTGGGCAGTGGCGACGCGTCGCGTCCCTCCATACTCTTCAGCCCTTTCGCCTCTCGCTCCTGCAGCACAGTCTGAAGAGTGCCCAAACCGTTGAGGCTGCGCGGAAATCCCGTATAGGCATAAAGGTGAGACAGTGCTTCTTTCACTTCGTTCACGGTCAGCGGTCCGTCGAGCGCATCATTGATGGCCGTCTTCAAGCCCTCAAGGTCGCCTTTGGCCTCACATGCGGCCACGACCACCAGACTTTGTTGTCTTTGGTTCAATGTATTGTCCATACTCAATATGTTTTTTGTTGTTTGTACCTGTGCTTGCGCGGTTGCGGCCAAGCAGGTTGTAAAGGTTGCTGCCGCCACTAATGTCTTTAAATTCATAATCATGCCGTTTGTCTTTATATGTAATCTTATGCAAAGATAATGCAAACGAGCGCAATGAAAGCTTGCTTTCAAATTGCC
>CAVHDN010000110.1:0-7088 GCA_963634315.1 Flexilinea sp.
AAGATGGAATGTTCTCTCTGACATCGAACCTGCTGCGGCAGGCATAAAGACACGTGCCGATCAAATATTATGCATGGGTAAGGGAGGCACGCTCTTCGCCTCTCTCGACGGCCTTCACATGCTCACTTCCGACCACAAGTTGCTGACCGTGACCAAAGGCAACGGGTTGAACAACAACACTGTGCGCGCTGTTTGCAAAAGCTTCATGCAAGACTCCTATTGGGTGGCCACGGCAAACGGGCTCGCCTGTGTCTCCATTGGGAAAGACGGCAAAACAACCGTAAGGCGCTTTGCCGTGAGAGGCTTGGGCGATGGCAGCGAAATAGTGCCCCGCAGTTTGTTCGCCCTGCCAAGCGGCGTGTGGCTGGCCACCAGCAATAACATTGTTTGCTTCTGCCCCAAAAATCTGACGGCAAGACAGACCTATGCGTACAGGCCTGTGCTTACAGGCATAACCGTAATGGGCAGGGAAGTCTCCCGAACGCTGGCGGACGGCGAGAGACTAAGCCTTTCGTACGACGAGAATTTCTTCACCCTCACATTCTCAGCCTGCAACTACATGAGGCCCGAGCAGACGGTTTATCGCTATCGCCTGGAGAATGTGGACTACGACTGGCGTGAAGTGTCGCCCAAAGATGGAGCGCTCGAAGTGTCTTATACCAATGTGAGCCCCGGCTGCAAAACATTCGAAGTGCAGGTGCGCAATGAGAATGGCGAATGGGGCGAGGCCACTATGCTCACCATAGACATAGCACCTCCTTTCTGGCGCACGTGGTGGGCCTATACCTTCTATGGCCTGCTCTTCATGGGTGTCATCGTGGGAGGCTACAAGGTTTACAATGCCCGACGGACTCTTCTTGCCCGCTTGAAGGAGAAACGCAACAAGATGCTCATACAGGCCGACAAGGTGAAACCGGAGGAAATAGAGATTAAGTCGCAAGACGAGCTGTTCATAAAAAAGGCGGTGGCACTTGTGGAGGAGCACCTCAGCGACTCAGACTACAACGCCAGCGCACTCAGCAGCGACATGGCACTCAACCGTTCGCACTTCTACCGCAAACTCCATGCTCTTACCGACCAATCGCCAACAGAGTTCATACGCACCATACGTCTCCGCCGTGGCGAGGCCATGCTCCGTGCGAGCGGACTCTCCGTCTCCGAGGTAGCGTATGCATGCGGCTTCAGCAGTGCAGTGTTTTTCCGCAAGTACTTCAAAGAGTTATATGGCGTGACGCCGTCGGACTATAAGGCGGGCAAGAGGCGCGGCGACATCAGCGGTTGAGTGTGCTCGACTTGCTCATGTAGCGAATGTATTCGGAGCAGAACACGGGGAAAAGCAACGCCCTCAGACTGCCCCGCAGACTGGGGCGCTCACGCGTGAAGAACAGCTCGCTCTGGTGGCGCAGACAAAAGAGCGACATCTGCAGGGTGGCGCACAGAGTGCCCTTCTGCTGGGCGCGGAGCATGCGCTGGGCGTCGGCCAAGTGGGGGCTGCGGCTCTCCATCTGCGAGAGGAAATGGAGGTTGAGCGCGGCACGGTGCATGAGCTCGGGCTTCAGTTCGCGGTAGAGGCGAAACGAGTCGGCCACGGTGCGCACGATGTTGCGCAGAGTGTAGGTGTTGTCCATGGGTTTGGTATAGGTGGCGGCAGCAGCATGGCGGCGCTGGTTGACAAGCCTCTTGTCAACATAGACTATGCCGTCGTGAGCGGCAGCTGTCATGCCAAGTACAACATCATATATGCGGTTGGAGCGAAAGGTCGCATCGTCGGGTATAAGCTCCAGGAGGCGGCGCCTGAACAGCATGGTATGGCCGGGGATGGTGTTGGCGAAGCACAGGCGCAGCAGGCTGTAGTTGGGCACTCGCTCATCGGAGCGCACAAGGACACAGCCCTCTGCAAAGGGCACCGTGCGGCCGAAGCACAGCAGCGCGCCGGGACCGCCGTGGGCGAGGGCCGCCATCTGGCGCTCTACCTTGTCGCTCTCCCACACGTCGTCTTGGTCGGACAGTGCGATGAACTCTCCCGTGGCGCGCGCCATGGCCGAAAAGAAGTTGGGGTTGATGCCCTGCCCCGCCTCATTGCGCCATGCGCTGACGTTGGAGTGGCGGCGGGCGTAGTCGGCAAGTATGGCGAACGTGCCGTCGGTGGAGCCGTCGTCCTGCAAGATTATTTCATGCAGGGGATAGGTCTGACGCAGGATGGAGTCGATCTGCTCTCTTATGTAGCACTCGCCGTTGTAGGTGCACACCACCACCGACACCTTGCGCTTCGTGTCTTTACTTTGTTCCATTTCGCTTTCTTTTTCTTTAAAGGGTGCAGCTCGGAAATCTGCACCTACACTGCACAGTCATCTTGCTAGTAGGAGCATTTCTCCGAAATGCGACCTTGGCGAAGTGCGACCTTAGCGTTGGTTGCCAAGTTGCGTCAGTTTTCGGGTCGCAGTTCGGAGAACTGCTCCTACTAAGTTTGCCCTCTGCGCTTGTCTGTGCTTGCGTAGTAGGAGCGCTTCTCCGAAGTGCGACCCCCTCAACTCCCTCGTTAACATCGTCAGTTTTCGGTCGCATTTCGGAGAAATGCTCCTACTAAGTTTGCCTTTCCGCCTGTTTGCTCCTATTTGCGCAGTCGGCTTGTGAGAAACTGCAGGGCCTCATCGAATATTTTTACGCGAAGCACCTTCATCACACCAAGATAGACCGCCGCGGCCACCACTATCTTCACAGCAAAACGCACATACAAGCCCTCTACGCCTTGGGCCACAGCCCACGCCGCCGCCATGGCCACGGCCGCAACGGCCGCGAAGGGGGCCATGTCCTTCATGGCGGTAAGCAGCCGCAGGCCTGTTTCCTTATAGACAAAATGCTGCCACACCAGGACGTAGAGCACATTGAGCGCCACATAGCAGCGTATCATCCACGCTATGCCGTAGCTGTGGCTGAAGAAGATGACGCAGAGCTGCAGCAGGCTTATGGCGATGGTGTTCCACATGAACGTGTCCGACTTGCCCTTGCTCATGAGCAGATTGCCGTAGAGCGTCACCACGGGCGCTGCGGCCCACCACAGGCACAACGTCTGCATGAGCGGCACGCAGGGGAGCCACTTGTCGGTGATGGTGATGACAATGAACTCGTGGGCCACCAAGGCCAGTCCCGACAGGGCGGGAAAGGAGAGGAAGGCGGTGAAGCGCAACATCTTGCGCAGCACGTTGCACTGCCGCACGCGGTCGTCGGCCACGCTGGCAAGCACGGGCTGGGCCACACTGTTGGCGGTGCCACTGATGAAGTAGCTCGCAATGGAGCACCACTTGTTGGACTGGGTGAAATGGCCCACCTCGCCCACGGAGTAGAACCGACCGAGGAGGGCGGAGAGGAAGTTGTTGTTGACCTGAGTGAAAATGTTGGTTATGAGCAGTTTGCTGCTAAAGGCGAACATGCTACGGAGTGGACGGAAATCGATATGGAGGGTGGGCCGCCAATGGGAGTAGTGCCAATAGGAGAAGTTGGTCACGCCCACATATACGAGGCTCTGCGTGGCGAGGCCCCAATAGGCAAAGCCACTATAGGCCAGAGCTATGCCCACCACGCCCGACACGAGCAGGGCAGGAATGGTGGCCTTGGCGCGCTGCTTGACCATGAGGTTGCGGAAGAGATAGGCACTGTGGGCGGTGGCGGTGCTGGAGAAGACGAAGCCGAGAAAGACGTAGCGGGCCAAGGGGGTGAGCTCGGGTTTGTTGTAGAACCGGGCTATGAGCGGGGCGCAGAAGAAAAGCACGCAATACATGCTCAGACCGCAGAGAAAGCTGAACCAGAACACGGCGTTGTAGTCTTCGTGGCGCACCTCACGCTTGTTGGCCAGCGCCGACGTGAAACCGCTCTCCTGCAGGGTGCCGGCCACGGCGGTGAAGATGGAGAGCATGCCCACCATGCCGTAGTCGGAGGCGTTGAGCAGCCGGGCTAGGACAATGCCGAAGAGCAGGCTGCACACCTGCACCATGCCGTTGCTTATGCCGCCCCAAAAGAGTCCTTTGGCTGTCTTTTCCTTGAGTGTCTCCATCGTTAAGGCGTGTTCCAAAAATTGTTTGACTTAGTGTAAGTGGCTGCAAATTTACTATTTATTCATCGCCAAGCAAAGCTTTTGTGGGCTTAAAGCATTATCTTTGCATAAGATAAGCATAAGACAAGCTGCAAAGAAACCATTAGCGATGAACAAACCTAAGATAGCTTTCGTAAAGCAGGAGGTCTATCAAGACCTGTATGTGTGTCCCGCCTCCGAGAAGGACGCAGGGTCCATCTTGTGTTCCTCTATGGGGCGGGTTGGGCCTATAGCACTGATGAGCGACCTCGACGCCGACTTCTACATAGTGAAAGAGGAGCCTGACTTTGAAACCCAGATTTACAGAAGGGTCATCCCGCACTTGGCCAAGCACCTCCGCATGCTCAAGACACAGACTCTCGACAAGGTGCCGGGACAGGAGTTTAAGTGTCCGGGAAGCCCGTGGCCCAACGGCAAGTTCGCCGTATCGTGTGAGGAGATTGACTGGGGAGCCTACGACATAGTGGTGTCGGTCAATGTCAGTCTGCCCGAAAGAACGGTGAGGAAGTATCCCTCCACGCTGTTCTGCTACATGATAGGCGAGGCCAACATGTGTACCAAGTCGGTGCATTTCGGCTACGATGTCACGCTCAACCAGATGGCGCGCGGCATTGTGGCGGAGCGTTGCGGAGTGGTGGACTTCCCTTATACCTTCGTGGATGCCTCAACACTGGAGAACATCATGCGCCACAGACTCGGACGGGAGCCAAGGCGCGAGGGGGGAGGTGTATTCATGGAGATAAACTCCACTAGGGAACGGCCCGTGACGCGTGTGCCCGACCACTTCCGTCCGCTGGAGGCCGCAGGACAGCGCATAATACTGCACAAACAGAAGATAGAAGACAACCTCACAGCCATATACGACTCGAAGTACTTCGTGAAAATGGGGGGCCGCACCATACGCGGCAACTCGGTGGCAGAGGCGGTGTCGCTGGGCTCGCTGGCCATAATGGACAAGAGGCAGGTGATACACCGTGAGCTGATAATAGACGAGTGCGACGTGAGGACCATGGACGACACGGTGAGGCTCATCAACCGGTTGGAAAGCGACGGTGAGGAATATCGCCGACTGGTGGCGAAGCAGCGCGAGGTGCTCCACAGGTGCTTCTTCGAGGCCCCCTTGCAGTCGCTCGTGAACTGCCTGGACGACAAGCGCAACCGACGTGGGCCGAAGAAGTACACGTGGGCCGAAAGGCTCCGCGACCGTATGGCGTTCTTCAGCATAAAGCATTGAGCAGATGACCGCAGAACCGCAAGCCTACAAGCCACAGCGCGTGGCGGAGATGGACTGGCTGAAGTGCTTGTTCATTGTGCTCATGGTGGTGTTTCACCTCGCCTACATAGGCGACAAGTATCCTTATGCCAAGGAGATAGTATATACGTTCCACATGAGCGGCTTTCTCGTGATTACGGGCTTTCTTGCCAAGGCAGGCGACAAGGGCGGAGCAACGGCGAAGTTCATGCGCACGCTGGGCTGGCTCTTCTTGCCCTACGCCATAATGGAGGCTCTGTATGTGGCCGCCTCGTCGGTCATGGCGGTGCGCGGAGGTGTGGCCGAACTGTCGATGGCGGTGCTTACCGACAAGATATTCCTGCATCCTATAGGTCCCTATTGGTACATCCACACCATGATGGTGTGCTACGCCGTGAACTTCTTCACCCAGAAAGCATTGCCCCGTTTGGGCAATGTGGGGCTCATGGCCATCTTGGGCGTAGCCTTTTGGCTGCTCGACAGCCTCTGCGGCATTCTCTCGTTTGGCAATGCCATCTATTTCATGGCCGGTGTGCTGGTGCGCCGCAGCGGTCTGCGGTTCACCGACGTGTTTCGGCCGTCACTGTTGGCGGCAGTGCCGCTCGTCATCCTCTGCTGTTTCGAGGACAATCTCGACCGTTCAACGCTTGCGGGCATGGCCATCACCTACCTCATGTCGGCCACCATGCTCTCGTTCCTGCGCCTTATGCCACAAGCGGTGAGGCGCGTGGCTCTCTACATAGGAGCCAACACGTTACCCATACTCTTGTTTTCGCCCATCTTCACCATGGCCGCCAAGCCGCTCGTGGGCTTGCTTTCGTTCGACCCTACGGGCATGCTATTCCTCGTCGTGGCCACTACAGCAACCGTGGCGGGCTCTTTGGCCATAGCCTATGTGATGGACAAGGCGAAAGTATCGCCGCTCTTCTGCGGACGAAAGTTGCTTAGGAAAGTGTAAGCAGCGCTTAGCAATGTTCTTATATTGCTTAGCACACCTTGCTGCCGGGCTTCACGCCTCGCAGGATGGTGGTAACGCTAAGGTCGCCGTCGAAGTTCTCGGCCGAGAGTATCATGCCTTGACTCTCTATGCCCATGAGCTGGCGCGGCGCAAGGTTGGCTATGAAGAGCACATCCTTGCCTATGAGTTCCTCGGGCTTGTAGAACTTGGCTATGCCGCTCACGATGGTGCGGTCTTTGCCCGACCCGTCGTCGATGGTGAACTTGAGCAGCTTGTTGGCTTTCTTCACCTTCTCGCAGTTCTTGATGTGGCCTACGCGTATGTCCATCTTCTCGAAATCGGCAAAGTCGATGGTGGGCTTGATGGGCTCTGCCTTGTAGGCTGCAGCCTCGTTGGCTTTCTTGGTGTCCTCAAGCTTCTGCAGCTGACGCTCGATGGCCTCATCCTCAATCTTCTCGAACAGCAGTTCAGGCTCAGCCAACTGGAGGCCGGGCTTGAGCAACTCGGTGGAGCCGAGCTGTGCCCAGTCGAACTCGTCAATGTTTATCATGCACCTGAGCTTGGCACTACTGAAAGGCAGGAACGGCTCAAAGGCTATAGCGAGGTTGGCTACGAGTTGCAGTGAGATGTACAATATGGTCTCCACACGCTTGGGGTCGGTCTTCCACACCTTCCAAGGCTCACACTCGGTGATGTAGCGGTTGCCTATGCGGGCGAGGTTCATGGCCTCCTTTTGTGCGTCGCGGAACTTGAACACGTCCAAAAGCTCCTCCACCTTCTGCTTGACA
>CAVHDN010000111.1:0-6994 GCA_963634315.1 Flexilinea sp.
GTGTAGCAGCCATGATGGCTCTGCCCACAAAGGCACAGGGCGACATGACCCTGTGGTACGACACGCCAGCGAGAAACTGGAATAACGCCTTGCCCATAGGCAACGGACACATAGCCTCGATGGTGTATGGAAACCCTGTGGAAGAGGAGTTCCAAATGAACGAGGAGACCATATCCAAGGGATCGCCCTACAACAACTACAACCCCGAAACGCCACAGTATCTCGCGAAGATTAGACAACTCATATTCGAGGGACGCAACGACGAGGCACAGGACATGGCCACAACAAAGATGCTTGCGCCCCATGACAAAGGTTTTGGCGGAGCCTATCAGACTGCAGGAAGCCTGAAGGTGAAATTCACCGACCATAACGGCTACAAGGACTTGCGCCGCGAACTGAAGATAGACAGTGCCTTGTCGGTGGTGACCTACGCAGTAGGCGACGTGAAGTTCAAAGAAGAGGCATTCACATCGTTCACCGACCAGCTTCTCATCATACGCTACACGGCATCAAAGGGCGGATGCATAAACTTCAATGCCGCCCTTTCCTATCCCGACGGAGGCACTCCAGCCTATGGCGTTGACGGAAAGACGCTCACCATGACCGGACTCACCAACGATGCTGCCGAGAGTGTGCCTGGAAAGGTGTACTACCTCGTGAACGCGAAGATAGTGAACGAGGGTGGAAGCGCTGTGCGCGAGGGCAACGAGATGGCAGTACGCAACGCCGACGCAGTGACCATATATGTATCTATGGCCACCAACTTTGTAAACTACCATGACATTTCGGCCAACCCTAAGAAGCGTGTCAAAGCATACATGAACAACAGTGCAAGGCCGTATGTCGAAGCCAAGCAGTCGCATGTGGCCAAGTTCAAAGAGCAGTTCGACCGCATGAGCCTGAACCTCGGCAAGAACAAGCAAGTCGGCAAGACCACCGAAGAGCGCATACGAGACTTCGCCCGTAATGACGACAAACATCTTGCGACCCTCTATTTCCAGTTTGGACGCTACCTGCTCATATGCTCCTCACAACCGGGCTGCCAGCCTGCCAACCTGCAAGGCAAATGGAACGCAAAGCTCAACCCAGCGTGGAAATGCCGATACACCATCAACATAAACACGGAGATGAACTACTGGCCCGCCGAACCGTGCAATCTGAGTGAGCTGCATGAGCCGATGGTGAAGATGATTGGCGAGATGAGCGAGACAGGAGCCGAGACAGCAAGGAAGATGTATGGTTGTCGCGGATGGGTGAGCCATCACAACACCGACCTGTGGCGCATGACCGGGGCTGTCGATGAGGCGTACTGCGGAGTATGGCCCACATCAAACGCATGGCTGTGCCAGCACCTTTGGAACCGCTACCTATACAATGGCGACAAGCAGTATCTCAGCTCGGTATATAAGTATATGAAGGGTGCGGCGGAGTTCTTCGTCGATTTCATGGTGAAAGACCCGCGCAGCGGCTACCTTGTTGTTTGCCCGTCTAACTCGCCAGAGAACGGACCTAAACTTAAAGTGAAGTCAAACCTCTATGCTGGAATAACCATGGACAACGAACTGGTGGGCAATCTCTTCACCACAACGGCAGCTGCTGCCCACATACTCGGCATAGACAAAGCTTTCGCCGACACGTTGCTCTCCATGCGCTCACAACTCACGCCTCTGCGAATAGGCAAGCACGGACAGTTGCAGGAGTGGGCCGAAGACTGGGACAACCCCAACGACCACCATCGCCATGTGTCACACTTGTGGGCCTTGTATCCAGGCACCGAAGTATCGCCCTACCGCTCGCCGGAAGCTTTCCAGGCAGTGCGCACCTCACTCATAGAGCGCGGCGACCAGTCCACTGGCTGGTCTATGGGCTGGAAGGTGTGTCTGTGGGCTCGTCTGCACAACGGTGACCATGCCTATAAGCTCATAAAAGACCAACTAACGCTCGTTCCCGACAGTATAGAAAGGGGACAGGGTGGGGGAACCTATCCTAACATGTTCGACGCTCATCCACCATTCCAGATTGACGGCAACTTCGGATGCACTGCTGGAATAGGCGAGATGATGGTGCAGAGCCACGACGGAGCCGTCCACCTGCTGCCTGCGCTGCCCATAGAGTGGAACGAGGGCGAAGTGAAGGGACTGCGCACCGTGGGAGGCTTCATCATAGAAGACCTGAAGTGGAGCAGCGGACACATTGAGAGCGCAACCATAAGGAGCACGCTCGGAGGCAACCTGCGTCTGCGCACTGCCACAGCACTTAAGACCGACAATGCCACACTCAACGAGGCGAAAGGAGAAAATCCAAACCCATTGTTCAACACTTGGACCATGCCTGTCACCAAGACATCAACCCAGGGATATGTGCCAGTGGAGAGCAAGAGTTATCTCGCAAAGCCTAACGAGCACCTCTATGACATAAGTACTAAAGCAGGCGACGTGATAAAGTTTACAGTGGAGTGAATGTCGTTTAGCAATCGTAAAGATATGGTTTAGCAACCCTAAAGGTATCGTTTAGCATGTTTAAAGGTGACGTTTATGAACTGTAAACGTCACCTTTGTTTTTTGGAAAAGCTATCTCACCTCCCTCCTTTTGTTTCCCCAGAAAACATTTTCATCCCCAATCATAGCCATTTATCATTGTCAGCTTTGGCCAGCGCCAAGTGTTGATAACTGTGTTGATAACCAAGAAACATCCCCAAGCGTTATCAACAGTTCAGGTCGTCCTCCCATTGGCTTGAGGATATCAACAGAGTTATTTCCGGGTTTTAATCAAGTTTTCAACACCATATAGTAAGAAAAAAATATAAACTTATTAATTTTGCACCGAAATGCAGGAGTGTTGACAAACGGCTTAGGAGGCTATAAATCAGAAGATAAGACTTAACGGCGAGTGTGGATAACGTTCAGCTTGATGTGGAATACTTAAAATGCAAGCAAAACGACAAGAAGTTGTTAACGTATCAACACCATATCATTACATTCATTACACTTCTAAATTAAAAAAAGAAATAATATAAAGATTATAAGACAATGGTGAAAAAGGAATGGATTGAGAAAGGCTATATAGACCAACCCGCTCCAGCGGGCGCCCGCCTCAAGGAGGAGATAAGGCGCATGTGCAAGGAAAAGAAAGCCGTGGTGCTGGCCCACTACTACACCCACGGCGACATACAGGACACGGCCGACTTCATAGGCGACTCACTCGCTCTGGCGCGCAAGGCGGCTGAGACAGACGCGAAGATAATAGTGATGTGCGGCGTGCACTTCATGGCCGAGACGTGCAAGATACTAAGCCCTGACAAGCTCGTGCTCGCTCCCGACCTCAACGCCGGCTGTTCGCTGGCCGACTCGTGCCGGGCCGACGACCTGCGCCGATACAAGGAGGAGCATCCGGGCTATAAGGTGGTGAGCTACGTGAACACTACAGCTGCCGTGAAGGCGCTCACCGACGTGGTGGTGACCAGCGGCAACGCCAAACGCATAATAGACACGTTCGCGCAGGACGAGAAGATAATATTTGGTCCCGACTATAACCTCGGCTCCTACATAAACCAACTCACAGGACGCAATATGCTGCTCTGGAACGGCGGCTGCCACGTGCACGAGCGCTTCTCCGTGGCTGAGATAGTAAGGCTCAAGGCTGAGCATCCAGGTGCAAAGGTGCTGGCCCATCCCGAATGCAAGGGTCCAGTGCTGGCGGTTGCCGATGTGGTAGGTTCCACGGCAGTGCTGCTGAAGCACGCCATGGAGAGCGCCGACACAGAGTTCATAGTGGCCACAGAGGCCGGAATACTTCACGAGATGACGCGAAAATGTCCTGGCAAGACTTTTATTCCGGTGCCGCCCGAAATGAGCGAGGGCGGGCTAGGATGCTCTTGCAACGAGTGCGACTATATGAAGATGAACACTCTGCTCAAGATATACAACACTCTGAAATATGAGTGGCCCGCCGTTGACGTTGACCCAGAGCTTGCCAAAGAGGCGGCCAAGCCAATAGAGCGCATGCTGGAGCTGAGCTGACGTTGGAGCACATGCGGCCCGACAAAGATTGCAGAGCACACAGGTAGAGACACATATAGAGACACGAAAGAAGGCGACTTCCTGCATAAGGTAGCCGCCTTCTTTCGTGCTTTTATTGTATAAAAGTCTATTTTATTATAGCAATCTTGCACACAGTGCCCTTGGAGCCGTCCTGCTTGGCAGTGAGCACATTATAAACCCCCGAGGCCACACGCTTGCCGCTGAAGTCGAGTCCGTTCCATGTGAACGTGCCGCCAGTGCTGCGCCCCTCGGCCACAGGATAGCCAGTAGCGGTGGTTATCTTCACGTCGGCATTGTAGCTGAGTCCCACGATAGTTATCACTCCAGTATATTCAGGAGCCACAGGGTTGGGATAGGCATAGACATTGTCCTTGTCCATGGATTCCGTAGCCTCGGTAGCATCGCTTGTGTAAGAGCACAGTCCGTTTTCGGTGGCGAAGAACACCTCGCCCGTCTTCTCGTTTATGGCGATGCTGTTTACGGAGTTCGACGCAAGTCCGCTGTTGTCGGTGGTGTAATGACTTATCTGCGTGTTGTTGTCGGAACTTATGAGGTAAACCCCGCTCCCGCTCGTGCCTATCCACTTGCGGTTGCCTCCGTCAACGGCAATGCTTGTTATGGTCACGTCGGCCATGAGGTAGTCGGCGTTGTTGGTGCCGTCGTTTCTCGCCACTTTGTATTGGTTGAAATAGTCGGTGCCGCTGCTGATATTTTCCGGCGAGAGATAGAACAAGCCTTGGTTAGTGCCCACCCAGACGTTGCCCTCCTTGTCCTCTGCGGCGCAATACACCGAAGTTGGGTTATACTTCGTTCCATCCTGGTTGGTGAAGTTGCTATACACTTTCACCGAATCGAGCGACTTGTTGTAGTATGTCACCGACGGCAACCACCAGTGCTCATTGCAGAACCAGAGCAGTCCGCGGCTGTCGAAGAAGGGGTTCACCATGTTCATGAGGCTCACGCCGTTGTACATGAGATTGGCGTTGTGGTGGTCTATCCATTTGCCCTCGCTTGTGTATTCCAGCAAAGATCTCGAATAGTTCATTGAGTTGAGCACCCAGAGACTGCCCTCGCTGTCAAAGGTCATTCCGTTCACTATGACATAGTCCTTCGACTGCAATGGAGAGAGCAGCGGACTGTTGTCGAGGTTGAACGCCTGTTTTAATTTTCCGTCCTCAAACTCATACAGTCCCGTTCGTCCTGCGGCGAAGGTGTGGTCAACGTCGGTCCGCTTTGTGTCGTGGGCTATGCAGTCCAAGTCCATAAACTCGTGGCCGGTGGCTTGTTTCACCTCCTCCTGCTCATACATCACCCATTTGTCTCCGTCCCATACCTGCGCTATGCCTTCGTTGAGAACGTCAATCTGCGAAGTATATACTCCTCCTGTGCTGTACAGCTTGCCGTCGGTCACCTTCACGAAGAAGAACAAGTTGGAGGCTGGTCCCCCAGGATTGAGCTTCGACACTGTAGCGTAGTATTTGTCGTAGTCGCTGTTGTCGGTGGTAAACAAGCTTTGGTCATAGTCGGTCGTAGCGGTCCAGTTGCTCTTGTCTATGAGGTTGTCGCTCATGTTGGCCTTATACACCTTGTTGCTTGTGTCGAGCGCATAGATGCAGCCCTCGCTGAAGCCTATGTCCGATACGGCCGTGCCGAGGAAGTAGGTCTCGTTGATGTCGGCCTTGACCACGTCAATCTTCACTATTCCGAAGTTTGTGGCGAGGTAAGTGTAGCGTCCGTTGCTCTTTATGGCGTTCACCGTCTTGTCCTCCGTCATGCTCTTGTCGTAGAGGTCGTATATGTTGGTCACGTTGGCATTGGTCTCTACAATGTCAATGTTGCTGTTGTCATAGACCACCACGAGCTTTCGTGCTGTGCTGTTCCACCCTATGTTCTTTACATTGGTGTCGTGCAGATTGTTCACCTTGTCGAACGTTGTTATCGACTCGTCGTTGGTGTTGTACATATAGAGCCTGTCGGAGGCCATTACGAATACGTGGCCGCTGCCTGCAGCCACTATCTTCTGCACATTGGTGTAGGCGTTGTAGGCTTTCCATGTGCCTATGGCCGCCAGTGCGCCAGTGGCTGTGGTCATCTGCATGGCGAGTGCTATGATTAAGCGTGTTGCCTTGTTCATTTATAGGTAGGTTCTAAAAAAAAAGTTACTTCCCGAGTAGATACTTGGCGAGCTTCTCCACGGCCTTAGCCCTGTGGCTTATGGTGTTCTTTATTTCGTGTCCAAGTTCGGCGAAGGTCTTGTCGTAGCCGTCGGGCTGGAATATAGGGTCGTAGCCGAAGCCGCCCTCACCGCGCCGCTCGCGCGTGATATCCCCGCACACAATGCCTTCAAACTGACTTACAGTGGGTTTGCCGCCATCGGCTGCCTTTTCTATTAACGCAATTACAGTGCGAAATCTTGCCTTGCGATTGTTATTTTCTCCTAATTTGCCCAACAGTTTTGTCATGTTGGCCTCGCTGTCGTGGCCCTCTCCGCCTGCGTAGCGAGCGCTGAGCACCCCCGGCTCTCCCCCGAGCGCATCGACTTCAAGTCCTGTGTCGTCGGCAAACACGCTCATGCCATACTTGCTGTATATGTATTCCGCCTTCTGCATGGCATTGTCTTCGAGCGTGTCGCCCGTCTCGGCTATGTCGTCGTGGCAGTCGATGTCGCCGAGCGAAAGCACTTTCATCTCATTGCCGAGTATCTCCCTAATCTCAGCAAGTTTGTTCTTGTTGTTTGTTGCGAATACTATTTCCATATTGTAAAAATGCTTGTTTTGTTTGTTCCAAGAGTGTTGTATAGTCCGTTTCCTTGGTAAGGAACCAAAGGGCGCACAAAAAGAATTGTTTACAAAGGTAAGCATAAAAAAGGATATTCTTGGTATCTTTGCATAAGATAAGATGCACTCGGGAAATTGAGAACAAGTTCTCTTTCCGCTCGTTTGCATTATCTTTGC
>CAVHDN010000112.1:0-6984 GCA_963634315.1 Flexilinea sp.
CTTCGGAGAAGCGCTCCTACTACTGAGGTCGCACTTCGGAGAAGCGCTCCTACTACTCCCTTTTGCCGCCCCTGTGGGCGGCTTTTTTACTTTTTAAGCCTATGGGCCACACTTTTTCCGGGCATAATGGTTAATTTTGCAACTCAAAACAAAGGCAAAACACATGGTGTGCAGCTCGGAAATCTGCACCTACTAATTAATTTTGCAACTTAAACAAAGGCAAAACACATGACAACAATCAAAGTGATAAACAAAGGGCACCAACCGTTGCCCGCCTACGCCACGGCGCAGAGCGCTGGCATGGACTTGCGAGCCAACATCGACCAACCCGTGGTGTTGCATCCCATGGAGCGCAAGCTTATAGGCACTGGACTCTACATCGCCCTGCCTGAGGGCTACGAGGCGCAAGTGCGCCCGCGCAGTGGACTGGCGCTTAAGCATGGGTTGACGGTGCTCAACACTCCAGGCACGATAGATGCCGACTACCGGGGCGAGATAAAGGTTTTGCTGGTGAACCTGTCGGCCGACGACTTCGTGGTGAACGACGGCGAGAGGATAGCCCAAATGGTTGTGGCACGTCACGAAAAGGCCGACTTCATCGAGGTGGAGGCTCTCGACGAGACGGAGCGCGGCGACGGAGGTTATGGACATACGGGGGTGAAGTGAGCGATGCATAGACTCGCGTGTGTGATGTTGCTGCTGATGGTGGCCGGGACATTGGCCACGCATGCAGACAGTGGGAGTTCCCGCCGCTACGACTACTTGTTTCTCGAGGCCATGATGGCGAGGGAGCAGGGCGACGGGGCGGCGGCGTTCGAGCTGTTGCGCCATTGCGTAAGCCTCAACCCCGACGCATCGGAGGCCTACTACTATCTCGCGCAGTATTACGCCATGCTCAAGGATGCCGACAGGGCGCTGGCCAACTTCAAGAGGGCGGCGGAGCTGAACCCGCAGAACGCGTCCTACCAGGAAACGCTCGTGCAGGCTTACATCAACAACAACCAGACCGACAATGCCATAGGTGCGCTTGAACAGCTGGCCAAGACCCACACCGACCGTGAGGATGTGCTGGAGATGCTTGTGCAACTGTATCTGCAGAAGAAGGACTACACCAGCGCCATAAAGACTTTCGACCGGCTGGAGATGCTTGAGGGCAAGAATGAGCGCATAGCTTTTGCGAAGAGCAGCGCCTATGCCTTGCAAGGCAACAAGGAGGCGGCCATAGAGGAGGTGAGGAAGTTGGCTGAGCAGAATCCGAACGACATCAACTACGAGTGTGCTTATGCAGAGGTGCTCATGCGCAACGGCGAGAAGGCGGCGGCTCTCGACATCTATGACAAGGTGCTGCGCGAGGACTCGTTGAACAGCCGCGCACAAATGATACTGCGCACCTGCTACAAGGAGGAGAACGACACCGCGCGCGCCGACTCGATGACGCTGGCCATACTGCAAAACAAGACAGCCGACAAGGACACGCGCATTTATCTGTTGCGCGAGGAGATAAGCGAGAGCGAGAGCAGCGGCGGCGACAGCACCAAGGTGCTCAGCCTCTTCAAGAAAACCCTCACACTGCCGCAGCAGGACGATGCAGTGGCGTTTCTCTATGCGGCCTATATGGAGCTGAAGAAGATGCCCGAGGACAGCATAAGCCCTGTGCTGGAAAGGGTGCTGGCCATGGCTCCCGACAACGCCTCGGCGCGTTTGCGACTCGTGAACTATGCCTGGCAGGCGGGCGACCTCGACCGGGTGATTGACCTGTGCCGCTCCGCACGGCAGTATAACCCGGAGGAGATGGTATTTTATTACTTCCAGGGCATGGCCTACTACAAGAGGGACGATGACGGGGGTGCGCTCAACGCCTTCCAAAACGGCATAAGCGTGATAAACGACAAGAGCGACCCCGACATCGTGTCGGACTTCTATGCCCTCATGGGCGACATTCTCTATCAGAAACATCGTGAGAAGGAGGCTTACGCCGCCTACGACTCTTGTCTGCAGTGGCGCGACGACAACATAAGCGCACTGAACAACTACGCTTACTATCTCAGCCTCAACGGCGACAACCTCGACCGGGCGGAGCAGATGAGCCACAAGACGGTGGAGGCGGAACCTAAGAACGCCACCTACCTTGACACCTACGCTTGGATTCTGTTCATGCAGCAACGCTATGCCGAGGCGAAGATATACATAGACCAGGCGTTGAGAAACGACACCGACAGCAGCGCCGTCATAATGGAGCACGGGGGCGACATCCACGCCATGAACGGCGACACAGAGCGGGCCGTGGAGCTGTGGCAACAGGCGGCGAAGAAGGACCCGGCCAACAAACTGCTTGGGAGAAAGATAAGGAAACGGAAATACATAAAGCAATGATGAACAGCGCAAAGAGTTTTCTTGCCACGACCGCAATGGCGGTGCTTGTGGCTTCGGCCACAGTGTCGTGCCGCACGCAGTCGGCGGCGGTGCAAAAGGGCAGCGGGACGGCAGCAGCCACAACCGGCAGCAGCGAGACCATGAAGGTGTTGCACAAGGTGGCCGACAATGCCCAGTATGCTCAGTTCATAACATCTAAAATGAAGTTCAAGGTGACGCTCGGCGACAAGGAGGTGTCGCTCGGGGGCAACCTGCGCATGAAGCGCGACGACGTGATACGTCTGCAGCTCACGGCTTTCGGACTTATTGAGGCTGGCCGCATGGAGTTCACCAAGGACTATGTGCTGGTGATGGACCGGATAAACAAGCAGTACATCAAGGTGAACTACGAGGATGTGGACTTCCTGCGCCAGAGTGGGCTCAACTTCTACTCGCTTCAGGCTCTGTTCTGGAACGAGCTGTTCCTGCCCAACCAGCAGCGCGTGGGCGACGAGTCGCTCAAGGCCTACAGCGTGAGCCTCAACGGCACAACGGCCAACATCTCGCTCGACAGCGGGAAACTGCGCTATGTGTGGTCGGCAGGCAAGGACAATGGGCTCATCACCGCCTTCGACGGTGCCTACAGCGACAGTGCCACAGGGCGCATAAGCCTGGGCTGGACCTACGGCTCGTTCGGCAAGATGGGGGCAAGGCAGTTTCCCTCGGCCAACACCATAACGCTCACGCTGCCCAAGAAGACGGTCACCATTGACCTGCAACTCACCAGCATCAACAACGACAGCGACTGGGAAACGCGCACCGAGGTGACATCAAAGTACAAGAAAGTTTCACTCGACGACATACTGAGCCGCCTGTCGGCACTTTAAGCAGTCACTTCAACCATACTCCATAATCCATCAACCATAATCCCTCACCCACAACCAAGCCAATGAAGACAAGAACCGCCCTAATTCTGCTCATGCTCTCCTTGGCTCTGCAGCCCTATGCGCAAAAGCGGAGCACGCAAGGAAAGCGCACCAGCACCACCGCCGTGGCCAAGAAGACCACAGCAAGGAAGGGCAGTGCTGCAAAGAAGAGCACGACAACCAAGAAGAAAACTTCTGCCAACACAAAGAAAAAGAGTGGCACGGGTGGCTCTGCATCGATCAACGGACTGAAGAACCAGAGCGCACAGATAAAGCGCAACATAAAGGCGCAGGAGCAACGCCTGCGCACCAATGAGCGTGACGTGAAGAAGCGGCTGCAGAACCTGATGGTCATAAACACCGAGATAGCCGACAAGCGACGCACCATAGACACCATACGCAACGACATAAACCGCCTTGACGGCAACATCACTCAACTGAAAGGGCAGTTGGAGACGTTGCAGGCGGAGCTTGACGACCGCAAGGACAAGTATGTGAAGTCCATGCGCTACATGCACCACAACAGTTCGATACAGAACCAACTGATGTTCATCTTCAGTGCGAAGAACTTCACCCAGATGTTCCGCCGTCTGCGTTTCGTGCGCGAGTATGCCAGCTACCAGCGGGCACAGGGTGAGATGGTCAAGACCAAGCAGGCGGAGATAACCCGCAAGCACACCGAGCTCTCTGCCGTGAAGCACCACAAGAACACGCTCCTGAGCAGGGGCGAGCGCGAGCGGCGCAACCTTGAGGACAAGCAGACCGAACAGGAGAAGGTGGTGACCACGCTGAAGCAGCAGCAGAAGACCATACAGGCCGTGATAGCGCAGCAGCGCAAGAAGGATGAGGAGATAAACGCCAAGATAGACCGTCTTGTGGCCATTGAGGTGGAAAAGGCTCGTGCACGTGCGGCAGCGGAGGCTAAGCGCAAGGCTGAAGCCGAGGCGGCGAGGAAACGTGCAGCAGAGGTGGCCCGCAAGAAGGCAGAGGCCGAAGCGGCGGCCAAGGAGAACGCACGGCGCATAGCGGAGGCCAAGGCGCGTGAGGAGCGGGCCAAGGCGGCAGCACGCGAGGCTGCAAGGAAAGACGAGGCGGAGCGCAAAGCGGCTGAACAGGCGTTGAAGGAGGCAGAAAAGGCACGTGCGGCAGCGGAGCGCAAAGCTGAAAGCGACGCCAACAGGCATGCGCGTGAGGTGGCAGAAGCCAAGAAGGAGAGCTCTCTCGTCTATAGCCTCGACTCCGAGGACCGCCGCATCAGCGGAAGCTTTGAGAGCAACCGCGGACGTTTGCCCATGCCCATAACGGGCGGCTACCGCATAGTGAGCCATTTCGGACAGTACAACGTGGAGGGGCTCTCCAATGTACGGCTCGACAACAAGGGAATAAACATTCTCGGGCAGTCGGGCGCAAAGGCGCGGAGCATCTTCGACGGAGAGGTGAGCGCGGTGTTCAGTCTGGCTGGCACCACAGGTGTCATGGTGCGCCACGGCAGCTACATCTCGGTATATTGCAACCTCTCGTCGGTGAGCGTGCACAGGGGACAGAAGGTCTCGGCGCGTCAGGTGCTTGGCAGCGTAGGGCAGGACAACATCCTGCAGTTCCAGTTGCGCCGCGAAACGGCAAAGCTCAATCCCGAAGCGTGGCTCGGACGTTAACAAAAGAAGTGCAGCCGCGTCAACCGCACCCACAATGGTACGCTTGGCGCGACTGCACCTAACAGAGTATTACGGGATTTTTTCGTTTCCTTATTTACCCAGCATAGAGCTTGGCTCTAATCTTCCTCCTCTTCATCATCCAAGTCGAATACATGGCTCTTGCCTAATGCATCCAAACCATAGTCTGCTTCGTCGTTAGAAACCATTATGTGAGGTGTTCCTCCAAGCTCTCCACTTGCTGCACAGAAAGTTTCAGAGGACATGATGACGGTATCGATTGCGGGTGTTATATATTCTTTACGCATAGTTGTATAAATGTGTTTTATTTGTTAATGAACTTCTTTCCATTCTTTATTATGAGGCCAGGAGCCGAGCTGTTGACACGCACACCGTTGAGATTGTAGCAGGGAGCGTCGGCAGCGTTGTTGAATGACGGAACTATAGAGCCGATGCCCGTTGTTTCTCCGTCGAAGTTCAACATAAGCGTCTTGGCATTGTTGGGCAAGCTCAGGTAAGCACGGTTGGCCTTAATCTTGTAGTCGGAACTAACTTTATAGAAAGCCACAATTCCATCCTTGTTCTGTAGCACATAAGCGCCTGTTGGAACCGTTGTCTCTTCCCACACACCTGTGAGGAGACCAGCTGCGGGAGCATCAGCGGCGTCAGGAGCAGCTGTTGCAACAAATGTGTAGGTGCCCTTTTCAGCGCTCACCAGCACGGGAGTGTTTTTAGCAAGTGTGCTCGTCACCTCCTCGCAGTTCACATAATTAGCTTCGTCAACGCCAGTCAGCGTGTAAGCCTTCACGCCTGTGGGAAGCTCGCAGTCAAACGGCAGCACTAGTGTGGCATACTTGGCATCGCCAACAGTCAGGTCATAGTCGGCCTTGGTGAGGCGCAGGTCGATATAGTTCATAAACCAAGAACCACTTGTAGTGAAAGAAAGCTTGAGGGTTTTATAACCTTTTGTGAGAGGAGCGTTCAGGAGCATAGGTACCTCAGTGCCATATTTGTCGGACTGTATCCCCTTGCCCTTGGCAAGTTCTTCAGTGACTACGATGTCCTGGTTGAGTTCCTCTGTGCCAGTAATTGCATCGCAGATGGAGACGTTCATCGTACCACCGCTACTATATTTCATACGCATGCACAGGTTGTAATAACCCTCAGCCGTTGCAAAGAAGTTGAACTGGTTCCATGCACCGTTGCTCAAATAGCCAATATTGTAGGCGTTTTTAATGTCTTTGTTATACTCAGGACAGTATTTGTTAGAATATGTACCAGTGCTATCTAATGGAATATAGTTGTCGGGCTGCAGAGTATAAACGGATGCCAAGCCCTCAGGAGAGTAAACGGCTATATTGCCAAGGTTGCCCGCATAATTAGCTTCTGTAACGTTGAATGTGAACTTGAGAGTAATGTCACCGGCAGGCAAATTGCCGAGACTAAGCAGATGTTGCGTACCGGTGGTGAATGACCAATTGTTGGTGCAGGGGATTTTTACTGTTTCTGTGAAGGAATAGTTGTCACCCGTCATTTCCACCGTCACTGTCGGGTTGTTGCTTTCTGCAGTTTTGGTGCCCGTACGGAACGTGAGGTACATATCGCTCAAAGCCTCATCAGTATGAAGCGTAAAGGTGGCTGAACCTCCATCTTTGGCACTGCCCAAGCCACCTCCGTCATCGTTATCAAGTTTATCGGCCGTTGAATTAGAAGTAGTGATGTATTCACCTTTTGCGGTTGGGATGGCAATGGGCGTTACAGTTGTTGTTTCTTCCGCCATTGCAGCACTGCCGACCAACAGCGTTAGGGCGGCAAGCGCATAGGAACGTAAATGTTTGTTCATTGTTGTTTGGTTTTTAATTGTTTTTATGTTTATAGATATTGCGTTTTAGGTTTTTATCGGCTGCAAATTTAGCCTTTCAAGATGATGCACATGTGGTAAGATTTTACGAAATTATGGGCAATAATGGCTCACTTCCTTTGTTTTATAAACTATTTCAACGCTTTGTAATAAAGAACTCAAGTTCCGCAAGGTCGGAACAAGGACACATTAT
>CAVHDN010000113.1:0-6939 GCA_963634315.1 Flexilinea sp.
CTCAGCAGCCTCGGTTGTGAGTTCCACTTTGAGCAGATTCACGTCCTCGCCGCCCTGAATGCGTATGCCGGAACTCTTTATGGCACTCAACGCATCGGCTGTGACAGTGTATTTTGTAACAGCGTCTTCACTGGAAACAAGATCGGTCCAAGGATAGTTGGCCACCATCTTCATGCCGCCTCCCGATGTGGTGACGGTTATTTCGTCGCCCTCCTTGACAGTAATGAACTTGTTCGCTTCGATGTTTACACCATCGTTCCAATTGAGTGCTTGGCTACCTTCAAAGAGAGTGATTACTGTCGTTGCGGCATTTGCGCAGATGCATGCTGCAAGAAGCATGATAGTGGTAAAGAACTTTCTCATAGCTTTTTGTTTTTAATTGATTGATGTTTATGCTTTAGGTAATTGTGCTGCAAAGTTATCGGTAGTCAAGATTCTTTTCTTCCACAATCTTTGCAGAACCTAAACCTATTGTGCAAAAGTGCATTTTGCTTAGGCAGGTTCTAAAAATTCCCACCTTAACCCAAACGCTCTATTATCTCCAGACACATGCGGGTGTTGTGGTAGGGGCATTTCCAAAATCCCGCATGATCATGACATAGGTTAGGCTTGCCCTCGTCACTTATGCCCCAATGCCATTCGCCCAAAGCCTTGTCCACAAGATGTTTTGCTATGTAGTCGAAGCAGCGGTGAGCACGCTTGAAATGCCCATCACTCTCATCGCTACAGGTGCGCTGCGCCATGTTTATCTCACCTATGACACACTCACACTGCACCCACCACTCGCGCTCCGTCGTGCTGCGGCCATCGTCCTTCCAGCGTTCAGACGTCATGCTGCCGTCAGTGTTGATGCCTTCTTCCGCTGCATGGGCAATACTGGCTATGACGGGAGCCAACTTTTCGCTTATAGCAGTGTCACCAAGAACATCGGCGGTCTCCGCCAACAACCATGAAGCCTCAATGTCGTGGCCGAAGCTTTCAATGTTTCGCCGACCGTTCCATGCGGTGTCGAAGAAGAGGTCCAGATGGAAAGTGTGCGGGTTGAGCAGCCTGTTGCAGAACACATCCACCAATCCTACTATCTGTTTGCGCAACTCCAGAGAGGGCCACACGCGGAAGAGGTTGGTGTAAGGCTCTATTATGTGCAGATGAGTGTTCATGGTCTTGTCACAGTTCTCGTCTTTGTCACTCAGTCTCATGTCGCCCAAAGGCTCCCATTTGCGTGTGAGAGCCTCGTGGTAGCCGCCGTTCTGAGGGTCGAAAACATGACACTCAAGGTCGTGGTAGAGGCTTACGGCAGTCTCGAGCGACATCTTGTCACCCGTGGCGCGCGCATATTCCGACAGTCCGTAGATGGCAAAGCCTATGGCATAGGCCTGCTTTTGGGTGTCGAGCGGTTCGCCATTGGCCGTCACCGACCAATAGACTCCGCCATACTCCTTATCGACGATCGCCCACATATTCGCTATCTTGCGGGGCTATAAGATAACCGCCCGGCTGTGCTATCACGCGCGTGGGATCGTCGAGCGCCGTCATATACATATAAAGCACATAGCGCAAACCACTCGCCGTGGCGCGCACTCCATGAGCCAGATGCAGCCATCCTTGTGGTGTCTTGATGGGAGCAGGCCCTTCGCCGTTTTTCACCTCGGCTATGGTGTGATAGTGGCGCACGTTGATTATGAGTTCATCCTTCACCTCTGCATGGGCAATGTCGTCTATCAATGCCCACCCGATGCCACCGCCAGAACCGGTGTCGATAAACCCATCTTGCGGTCGTGTGTATAGTGCATACTTGCCATCGACAAACTCCGGGTGCAGCACTACATTGCGTTGCTGCGAGTGCGACTTCAAGTCGGGCAACCGTTCCCATGTCTTCAGGTCGTGCGTGCGGGCTATTGCTGCCGTGGCCGTGGCTGCGGAGAGGTCGTCGGGCCTGCTGTCGTCGTGGCGTTCGGCGCAGAATATGCCGTAAATCCACCCATCCTCGTGTTGCGTGAGTCGCATGTCATAGATGTTGGTGGCTGGCACAATATCTTCGGGCATCACTATTGGCTCCGGCCAGAAACGGAAGTTGTCCACTCCATTGGGACTCTCCGCCACGGCAAAAAACGACTTGCGGTCGGCTCCTTCCACCCTCACCACAAGCAGGAACCTGCCACCAGAGCAGATGGCCCCGGAGTTGAGCGTGGCGTTCATCATCAAGCGTTCCATGAGAAGAGGGTTGTCAAAGGCATTGAAGTCGTATCGCCATTCCAGCGGAATGTGTTTTGCAGTCAGAATGGGATTGGCGTATCGAGTGTATATGCCATTGGCGGTTTCCACCGGAGTGTTCTTTAAGCTAAGAAGAGCCTCATGTTGAGCACGCAGTGCCAAGGCTCTTGTCGTGAAATCGTTCATTGGTGTTAGTTTGATTGATGGAATGTAGTTGATGGAATACAGGTGCTTATGTCACCTATGAAGAGCATGGCAGGGTCATCGTGCAGCTGTCTGAAGTCGTCTGCATCGTCCAGTGAGGGCGATGTGTCGTGGCATTTGCCGCCCGGCAGCACCGAGCGCACCACCTCCGCCGACGAGGTGTCCCAAGCGTCACCGCCTGTCAGTGGGTTGCGAGGGTGCCAGCTAATGGTCACTATTCCTCCTCGTGCGGCTTGCTGCAAAATCTCTTGTCGCATCAAGGCAAACGGCACACTGTCGAGGTTCACTTTGCCGCCCAGTTCTATGCCGCCCAACTCAAACCCCATCACTGCCGGGAGCTCGCCGCACGTCTCGCGAGTGTCGCTGCGGCCAGATTGCCATTTCCATGTCAAGCCATAGAAAGTGTCGTCCTGATGGCCGAACATGGTGCCTCGTGCTGCGGTGAGCTGGAGGCGCGAGAGGAGCCTCCAAGCCCACCTCCATGAGCATCTGTCCGCTAAAGGTCTTTCCGTCGAGAGTTGAAGGCTTTGCGCTCGTCCACCACCCAGTCGCCAAGCGACGAGTTGTCGGAGTTGCGCTGATACTTGCCTCCAAACCATCCGTCGTCCATGACGAAGAGTTCGCCTTCCATGGCCTTGATGTCATCCATCATGCTGGTGATGCGCTCCTCTGTTATGTCGAAGTATATGCCCTCCCACGAGTTGAGCAATATGTCGCGCGCGGCATTTCCGTTGTGCAGCATGCCGTCGTGGCGAGCCCAGAAGTGCAGGTTGCGGCTCACTCCACCCATGCCACGGTTGGAGAACGTCAGGGCGAGTTTCCGCTCCAGCAGAGCACCGCGCCAATGGTGCGCCCACAGCGTTCGTCGGGCCGTCCGTCGAGCGAGAGCATCAGCTCCGGAGCGTCGCAGTGGGCATTGCGTGCGCCGTCGGTGTTGCTCGTCACCTTCATCCCCGGCGTGAGCGGCTCCATAGTAGGCGTTGACTCTGCCGCCCAGTTGCCGTGCAGATGAGTCATCCACACGTCGCCACGACGCAAAGTGAGGTGGCCGCTGTCGAAACGTTTCAGAGTGATGGCGCGCTTCTCCTTGTGGCTCATTTCAGTCCAAGTCTCTATCACATCCACATTGTTGTAGGTTCTTGCCTGCAAGGCGCACCATGGCACCCGTTTCCGCTTCGGTGATGGGAGAAAGGGAAGCTGTGTCCGAGACGTTATATACGGCAGTGATGACAGGCGCACCGGCGTTGGCCACCTTGTCGGCTGGAGTATAGCCCTCGTCGAAGCTCACTATGTTGTCGCAACTTGCACATACTGCACCTATAGCCACGGCGGCGAAAGCGGCAAACAGAGACTTTGCAACAGCCGCCTTTTTATGTTGAAGATATGTTTTCATACTTTATGAGTTGTAGTTTCTAGAATATGTAAATATCAGTTCCAACCAGGATTGTTGGCAGTGATATACTTGTTGGTGTTTATCTCTGTGGCAGGCAGAGGATAGAGTAGCGCGCGACTCTCGCGCACCTTGCTGATGCCCGAATCGTCAGACCCCTCAATGGCGTTCATCGCATCGAGGTAAATGCCCCAACGTATCAAATCCCAACGGCGGGTCGCCCACGTGATTGCCATTGAGGTCATAGCCCGTTGCCATGATGGTGTATTCCTCGTCTCGGGGATAGTAAAAGCCGGAATTCGACTTCTCTTGGGTGTAGGCACGCCAACGGCGTTTCACACCCTTCACTATGCGGAGGTCGTCGTGGTCGAAGAGGTCATACCAGTGGCGTGTGCAACCTATCCAGCCTCCCTCCTGAATAAAGTCGGAACCAGTGGCGGTGAGATAGCCGGTGTATTGCGTGTGAATGGCGTTCTTGTAGGTAGCGTCGCCGTTTACGCTGCCCACCGAGAACATGAACTCACTGGCTGTGGCCGATGCTTTCTTCCACAGGTTGTCGTAGTCGAGAAGCTCGTAAGAGCCATACTCGCCGTCTATGACCCTCTTTGCCCATTCGGCCGCCTTTGCGTAGAGAGCCTCGGAGTCCAGATTTTCGTAGCCGCTCACGGCGGTCTTCTTCAGATTGATGCTGCGCAGAGAGGCGTAGGTCTGAGTGTCGCCGCTACCGTTATAGGTCTTTCCCGAACGAATGGTTATGGGAGTGCCTGCCGGCATGGCCGACGAAGCCTCGGTGGCATAGACCTTCGCCAATAGTCCTGCGGCACTTCCTGCACTCACATGGCCTGCGCTGTAGGCTGCGTCGGTGTTCTTATACATCTTGGATGCGGCACTCTCCAGTGTGGCTATGATGTAGTCATATACCTTATCGACCGGTTGGCGCGGCTGACTTACATCGTCATACTTGTTGTCCTCAGCCTGTATGGGCACCTCGCCATAGGCCCTCACGAGCAGGAAATAGGGGCCAGTGCCTTCTGAAACTGCACCTCTCCCGTGTAGTTGTTCTTCGCCTCGTCGGTGAGCGATGTCATCTCGCCGATGCGCATCTCTGCCAGATTGGCGCGCTTGATGAGTCCGTAGCATCCGTTCCAGAGAGCGTCCGTCACATCGTTCTCGCCTTGGAAGTTGCCAGTCCCGAACTTGTTGAACATCCAGTCGGGACCGCTTATGTAGTCGGCGTCAATCTCCAGCACGCGGGGAAAGTAGCCCCCAGCAAAACATGTCGTAAATCCATTTGCTGTAAACACCTGTCACCCATGAGTTGGCGGCATCGTCACCATCGCCCACCTTCTCTTCTGTTATTTGCCCTTCGGGGTCTTCCTTTATCCAACTGTCGCAGGAAGAGAGGCTGACGGCGACCAAAGCGACAGCCAATATTGAATATATCGTCTTTTTCATGTTACGTGTCTTTTTTGAGGAAAAAAGTTTGTTTTAGAACACTATGTTTAGTCCGAGTGCAATGCTTCGTGAACTGGGATAGGAATAGCTGTCCACACCGGGACATGCGGCATTGGTCCCGCCGGCATTCACGTCAGGGTCAAACCAACTGTACTTTGTTATGCAGAACAAGTTGTTGGCTGTGAGCGAGACGTTTATTTTGTCGATGAACGTGAATGGGTGCTTGAAGTCGTAAGCCAACGAGATGTATTTCATCTTCAAGTAACTGCCGTTTTCCACATAGCGGTTGCTCATGAGCCATGTCCTGGTGTAGCCGGCAGTGGCTTTCGGCCATTTTGCCGAGGCGGCGGTTTTGGGTGTCCAGCGCGAGCTGTAGGCATCTTCTGTTATGTTGCCTATGTTGGCCATCTGTATGTCCACCAAGTTGTAGTTGAAGATGTCGTTGCCCTGACTGCCCTGCAGCATGAAACTCAACGAGAAGTTCTTCCACGACATGTTGCTCGTGAAGCCATAGGTAAAGTCGGGATTGGTGTTGCCTATGATGGTGCGGTCTTTTTCCGTTATCTGACCGTCACCGCCCGAGGTCGCGGTATTTTATTTCGCCCACATGCTTCAACGCCTCCTTGTCCGACAGTCGGGCATACTCCTTAAAGGCTTTCACTTCGGCTATGTTGTCGAAGAAACCGTCCTCCACATATCCGAAGAGTGTGCCTATCGGGCACCCATTGCGCTGCAGATACATCTGGTCGGCTTTGCTCCATAAGGCAGTGGCATACTGGTCGCCGTCGAGCCCTCCTATGCGGTTGCGGTTCATGGCGAGGTTGGCCGAGATGTTCCATTTCAGCTGGCCTCGGGTGAGTATGGCGTAGTTGAGGGTGAACTCCCAACCTTCGTTGGTCACGTTGCCGCTGTTCACCATCATCTGCGTGTAGCCCGATGACCCTGGAATGGTGACTTGCTGAAGCAGGTCACGTGTCTTCTTGTAATAGTAGTCCACGGTGAACTGCAAACGGTTTTGCAAGAAACCGAAGTCAATGCCGGCATTAAACTGTGCCGTTGTCTCCCATTTCAGGTCGGGGTTGGTTGGGCCGCGCCAGTCTATTCCCGACACACCGTCGGTCAGGGTGCCGTTGTAGGGGTAGTTGGAAGCGCCGAGCAGAGTGAGCGTGCGGTAGGCTCCGATGGCCTGATTGCCCGTCTCGCCGTAAGAGAGGCGCAGCTTAAGGTTGTCGAACACGTTGAGATTCTTGATGAAAGACTCGTCGCTGGCTCGCCAGCGACGAGCCCCCGGAGTAGAACGTTGCCCACTTGTTGTTGGTGGAGAATGCCGAGCTACCATCGGTTCGCGCGCTCACGGTGAACATGTATTTGTCCATCAAGGTGTAATTGATGCGTCCCAAGAACGACTCCAGAGTCTGCTTGGTGTTGCTGCTGTTCACCACCGGACGGTCGAGCGCCAGACTCATATTGGCATCCTTGGTGAGGTCGGTGGGGAAGTTTGTGGCTGTCATCGACTCGCTTTCGCCCACGCCCTTCTCAAAGGTCATGCCCACCACGGCGTTTATCGCATGCATGCCCCACTTCTTGTCGAAGGTCAGAATGCTCTCCGCCGTCAGACTCTTCCAGATGTTGCTCGCCTTGCCAGCCTTGCCGTTGTAGGGTGATTTGCCCTCCTG
>CAVHDN010000114.1:0-6901 GCA_963634315.1 Flexilinea sp.
GGTGAACGGCACACCGCTGCCGCCAAGCCAGTTGATGAACTCAAGGTCTATCTTCTGTGCTTCGTGGCGAATGTCTATGAGGACAAAAAGGTTTGCGAGTTGCTCCCTTTGAAGTATGTAGCCTGAAATCATTTGCTCCAATCGTCTCACTTCGTTCTTTGAGCGTTTGGCGAAGCCGTAGCCTGGCAAATCCACGATGTACCACTCACGGTTCACAGCAAAATGGTTTATGAGAAGTGTCTTGCCTGGCGTGGCAGAGGTCTTGGCCAATTTCTTGTTGTTGCACAACATGTTTATGAGGCTTGACTTGCCCACGTTAGACCGTCCGATGAAAGCATATTCGGGCTTGTTGTCTGCAGGGCACTTTGTCACATTGGGGGCACTAAGAGTAAATTCGGCCTGTTTAATCTCCATATTTAAGTTAAAAGGGCTTTTGATTTGTTTGCAAAATTACGCCAAAACGACCAAAAGGCAAAACAAAACATGTGTTTTTTGAGAGAGGGCTGATATAGGGTGGTAAATTTTAGAACCGCCCTATATCAATGTGCCGTATTCGTTGCTGTAGCGCAACATTTGGTGTGAATAGCTCTCGGAGTAGCTCACCTGAATGTCAACTATGTCGCCCTGGGCGTTAAATACAGGTCGCATCACAGGATTTATGAAGCCCTTATAAGGAGCTATGTCAAGGTGACGGTAGCGTTCAAGGACTTCTTTGTGCAGGGTGGGAGATACCTTGACGGCATATTTCTCTACCATATTCCTTGCAGCCTCATAGTCGCCTTCGCTCTTTATGCGTTGTATCTCGCCAAGCAGCAGGCCAAACAGTTCACGTAGCCGTGCATAGTCGTTCACTGCCACGTAAGTCTTGCCGTCACGCGACACCATTTCTACTGCTCCGTCACCGTTTGTCAAAGCCCAATGGGCTATAAGCGCACGGTTGCGCATGTGGGCCTCCTCTATGTCGTTGCCAGGGGATATACGTACAAGCTGCGTCATGAGTCCGTTCATCATGTAGCTGTAGTATTGTGCCTTGTAGGCATCGGAGTCTGGCACAAGTCCAAGCTCCACCATCTTAGTGTCGGCCAAATAGTAAAGTCCGAACAAGTCGGCCCGGGCCTCTTCTATTGTGTTGCCGTAGGCTTTCAGCGCATCAGGATCAACGCCAGGCAACAGCTGACCGCTGCCATGACCAAGACACTCGTGCAGGTCGGTGTGCAGGTCGTCGCAAGTGTCGCCATATTTGTCTATCATACGGAGTGTCGTCTCGTCAATGACAAACTCTTCCTTGAACCCATTGCCTTTTGCCGCTTTGTTGTATGCATCGGTAAGGTTGCCTATGGTGACGCTCTTGCTGCCATGCTTAGCCCTTATCCAATCGGCATTAGGCAAGTTTATGCCGATTGCCGTTGACGGATACTCGTCGCCGCCCAGCATTGCCGCACAAACAACATTGGCTATGACTCCCTTGACAACAGGCTTGCGGAAACGTTTATCTACGGGCGAATGATCTTCAAACCATTGTGCGTTGTCGCTTATCGTGCGTGTGCGCTTGGTGGCTTCCATGTCTTTATACTCAACGATGCTTTCCCATGAGCCTTTAAGGCCGAGAGGGTCTCCATAAACCTCAATGAAGCCATTGACGAAGTCCACCTGACCTTCCACAGCATGAACCCACGCTATAGAATAGTCATCAAAAAGACGGATGTCGCCCGTGTCATAGTACTTGACAAGCAGACTGATAACTTCCCGTTGTGCATCTGTTTCGGCCACTTCGGAAGCCTTTTGCAGCCAATGTGTGATATGTCTTATTGGGTTGGCGTAACGTCCGTGGGCGCTCCACACCTCTTCGTGCAGACTTCCGCCGGCTTGTTTCACCAGAGTGGAGTTTAGGCCAAACGATGGAGCGCACTCTCCTGCCGAAGCCTTGAGGCGTGCATAGTGGCCTTCTGCCTCCTTTTGACTTACTCCCTCATAAAAATTGCACGCCGATGTACGTACAATGTCCTCCCCGTCGGTCTTGTTTACTCGCTTGGGAAGAACATTAGGATTGAAAATGACAGGGAACAACTCAGCGCATAAACTGTCAACGGTCTCGCCTTCCTTCAACGGTAAGCGGCGAGCATCTACTTTGTCAAGAACGCTGCGCAGATAGTCCGCACTAAATTCAGGCACAAACTTCTCGCATCCATAGTGGTGGTAAATGCCGTTTGAAAACCAGACACGCTTCAGATAGACCTCAAGCGCACGGAACTCATCGGTGCCATGGTCGATGGTGAAGTCCGTATAAATGGTCTCAAGCGTCTTTCTTATTCGGAGATTGTATTTGCCAAACTGGTCGAACGTGATGTCACGGCCATAGAGGGCAGCCTCTGAAAGATAATAGATGAACAGTTTGTTGCGCAATGGCAACTCCTCGAAACCATTAAGGCGGTAACGGAGAAGTTGCACGTCAGCGAAGCGTTCGTCGGCGTAACGGAAGTCTTCCAAGGCTTAATCCTCCACACTGTTGTTCATATCTTCGCCACTGTTTTCCACATCTTCACCCGTGGCGGTATTCTTGACTGAAGGCCTGAGCAATGCTGAATGCTGTGCAATGTGCTGCATGCGGTATTCACGAGGAGTCATGCGCATGAGCTTGTAGAACGAAGCGTAGAACGACTGACGGTTGGAAAAGCCTACCATGTCGCTTATCTCTTCCATCTTTTTCCCTTGGTGGCGCTTGTCAACCAATATGGACATGGCCTCCTCTATTCTGAATTTATTTACAAAAGACGTGTAGTTCATGTGGAAGCGCACGTTGATTACGGCGGAAATGTATCGTGTGTTGGTGCTTAGGTCGTCTGCCAGTTTCTTTGCTGAATAATGTTTATCTTTATACTTCTTCTGCATTACGATAATGTTGAGAATTTTCTCTTTCATCTCGTCCATCACTTTGGGACTTACAAGTCTTCTGTAAGCAGCATCTTTCTCCTTTCTTTCCGTAATGTTATACTTTGTCATGGCCTGTTGTATTTGTTGTTATTTATTGCTTTGCAAATATAGTTTTTTTTCAATAATGTTGTTCTTTTTCCACATTGCTTTTATACAAAAAAAACATAACATTACTACAAAGGCGGCTTTTTTTAACCCAAATTCGTTACGGGCAACAGCTATTGCCGATAAACTCTTCAAATTTGTCGTGATAGCCGTTGAAAACATTTACGTCCACTTCGCCTCTTATGCCCTGCACCCGTCCGTCAGGACACAGTTGCCAATAAACGAGCCTCACGTCGGGTTTGTATTCGCCATAGCGGGCAATCCAAACATTGTAGTCGCGCTTTATGTCAGGAGCCAAAATCAAGTATTTGTTTACAAACCGCTGGCTCACATACAGCACAGGACGAATTCCGACACGTTTCATGACAATAGCCATCCACGTTCTGATGCTTCGAAACATAGCATCGGCTCCACCCATTTGGGCTATTTGCTTGTCGGTTGGTTCCACGTCAAGCACAGGAGGCATGTCGCCGCGCTTAAAGGATGAGTGACGCAAGAAATAGTCGGCCTGCGCTTTGGCGCTGGAGCGCACTGAGAAGAAGTGGTAAGCTCCTGTCAGCACCTTGTGGCGGTGGGCTTGGGCATAGTCGGACGTGAAATAAGGGTTGCGTACGGACGTGCCCTCCGTCGATTTGATATAGACAAAGGAAACGGGATAATCCACCTGTCCTTGTACTGTTTTGCGGCTTATGGTGCCAAGGCTTGTTATGCGGAGCTTGTCCCATTGTATAGGAAAATATTTGCGCCCTTTGCCATGTTGGTAGCGCGAAATGTCTATGCCATAAATGCGCTCCGACGTATAGTGCATCCTTTCACCCAAGAACTTGTCTTTGCGCCATTCGCCAGCACGCAACTGCTTGGTGTCTATGGAGAAACCGAAACCTTCGCGAACACCTTCTGACCAACGGCCCTCGTAATAAGCTCCACAAGAGTCGATGAAGCAGCCATGACCCGAAGCCACAAGCGTGCTGTCCATTTGTCCGATGTAAGTGCCATTTTCTTTGACTATACGTGCGGAGACGATGGTGTCGCACTCCCATTTTCCACAGACAACGTCTCCTGATGAAGTCAATGACACTCCTTGGCTAAAACGGGTTGATTTCAGCCAACGTCCCCACCGCCACACTCCGCCCATGGCACTGACAAAAACGCCTGTGGGCTTGACGTTGAGTGCTGCAGTCCGCACTACCGTTCGTCTCACGCCAACGGAGGCCTTGTTTATAGCCGTGTCCAATACCGCAAGGGCCTCTTTGCGCTCGGTCGTCCGTGTCAGCATGGCTGTGGCAAAAGCGGCGACCATGTTGTAGCCTTCGTCCTGCACGCCATGCACACCCAAATAGTAGTCGGCCTCGGCTTTGGCTGCTTCCAATGACTTTAACTCCTGTGTGAGCTTTTCCTTTGTCTTGGCCATTGCAACGCGCAGTTCCGTGTCGGTAAACTTGACTTTCGCTGCTATGCGAACAGAGTCCTTGTACAATGAAAAGCCTGTGAAAGTGCTGTCGCTGGCGAGACCGCGAAAATAGGCTACAGCCTTCCCGCCTGCACACAGTTCGTTGCGTGAGCTTGTCTCAACCATCGGCGTTGGCTTGTCTTTCTTAAGCAAGGGGAGGCATAGCCAACATGCCACACACACAACCAAGAAGACCAAGCACAGAATGCATCCGCGCTTGGCCGTAGTCTTCTTTATTCTTATATACTCACGCATTCTGTTATACTATTGTTGTCCAGCGTAAGTTCATCGGCAACAGAAAAAACTTCTCGCCTGCCTGTTTAACCGTTCATCGACAACAGGAATTCCTCGTTGCTTCTTGTCTGTACAAGACGGTCGCGCACTGTGTTCATGGCCTCAATCGGGTTCATCTCGCTGATGAACTTACGTATAATCCACATGCGGTTGAGCGTTGTCGGGTCTTGGAGCAGGTCGTCGCGGCGTGTGCTTGACTGCACAAGGTTGACTGCGGGGAATATGCGCTTGTTGCTCAATGCACGGTCGAGCTGCAATTCCATGTTTCCTGTTCCCTTGAATTCCTCAAAGATCACTTCATCCATCTTCGAACCAGTGTCTATGAGTGCAGTGGCAATGATGGTGAGCGAGCCGCCGTTCTCTATGTTGCGTGCCGCGCCAAAGAAGCGTTTGGGCTTTTGCAGGGCATTGGCGTCAACACCACCTGTGAGCACTTTTCCGCTTGCGGGGCTAACTGTGTTGTAGGCTCTCGCCAGACGTGTTATAGAGTCGAGGAATATCACCACGTCGTGGCCGCATTCCACCATGCGCTTGGCCTTTTCCAACACTATCCCCGCAATCTTTACATGGCGTTCGGCCGGCTCGTCGAAGGTTGAGGCAATGACCTCTGCATTCACCGTGCGGCTCATGTCGGTCACCTCCTCCGGGCGTTCGTCAATGAGCAGCATCATCAGGTAGGCCTCAGGATGGTTGGCCGCAATGGCGTTGGCAATGTCCTTCATCAATATGGTCTTGCCTGTTTTGGGCTGGGCCACAATGAGTGCGCGCTGTCCCTTGCCTATGGGCGAGAACAAGTCAACGATGCGTACGCTTGGATTGGTGGTCTCCTTGTTGCCGCACAACATGAATTTCTCATCGGGGAAAAGCGGTGTCAGATGTTCAAAGGACACACGGTCGCGCACCTCTGCGGGGTCGCGCCCGTTTATGAAACGCACTGTGCTAAGCGCAAAATACTTCTCGCTGTCGTGCGGCGGCCGCACAGTGCAGTCCACCACGTCGCCTGTTTTCAGACCATATTTCCTGATTTGTTGCGGCGATACATAAATGTCGTCGGGCGATGAAAGGTAGTTGTAGTCGCTCGAGCGCAGGAAACCATAGCCGTCGGTGAGCACTTCCAGCACGCCATTGCCCGTGACGATGTCGGCAAAGTCGAAAGTCTCGTGTGGTGTTGTGGAGGCTTGTGGTGCCATTGCCGGCGTGTAATCGTGCTCGCGGCTGTTCATTGTCGGGCGGTCGAATATGTCGAGTGTGGGCATGGCCCCCTGGTCTTCTATAGGCAGGTCCACAACAGAAATGAAGTCGGTGCCGTCGCCCGGGTCACCGGCCCAAACGCCATCGAGCAATGGCTCTGCCGTGCTTGTGGCGTTGCTGCTGCGCCCGGTCATCTTTTCCTGAAGTTGTTCCAGAAGGCTGCTGTCCGATGCTGCAGCTTGCTGCTCACTGTCTGTCGGCTCAAAAACCTCCTCTGGCACAGAGCCTTCCGCCGCTTCTTCCATTGCCTGTTCTGAAACCATTGTGTCCTGTGCACCTTCTTTGGGCTCTTCCGTGAGGGCTGCGTTCTGTGCCTGTGCTTCCTTTGCGGCTGCAATGGCAGCCAGCTCGGCCTTCGACTTGCGTCCTCTGTGTTTGGGGAACAAAGCCAATGGGTCGGCCGTCACCTCGGCCGTTTCTGCATTTTCATTGTCTTCCATCTGTGTGTCCATGGGCAGGTCGGCAAAGAGCGATGGAGCTTTCACGTCCAATGGGCGTCCTTGCTTGTTCTTCAGGTCGAAGTTTTCGCCTTCCTTGCCGTTCACCGTATATACTTTGTTTGTGTCTTTCTTCACTATTCGTGTTCTTTTCTTCTTTGGGGATGCAAGTGCACTGGCCGCACTGTCTTCGGCCGCCTTGTCCAAAATGGCATAGACCACACTCTCAGAGGTGGCATTGGGCTGTACCTTAACCCCCATTTGCTCGGCGATGGCAGTCAGCTGACCATATTCCATCGTCTCAAGTTCTTCCTTTTTATACATAAGATGTTGTCAGAATTTTGCTTCTCAACAGAATTATAGATTGAATTGAGACGTTTCGCAAACGGAAACGTTGTTTCTTTGGAAAACGTTGCAAAGTTAGTGTTATTTC